>CAYPYQ010000405.1:0-4495 GCA_964414735.1 uncultured Hydromonas sp. | reverse complement strand
GCTGCCGAGAAATTAGCGGCGGGTGAGGTCATCGGTTTGCCGACCGAGACGGTATATGGCTTGGCGGCAGATGCAGAAAATTCATCGGCAGTGCGCCAGATTTTCACGATCAAAAATCGTCCGAGCAATCACCCATTGATTACACACATCGCGGCGGATGCGGACATTGGCTACTGGGTTGATGCCGCCCGCATGAGTGATGAAATGTGGCGTCTGACGCGCGCTTTGATGGCGGCGTTTTTTCCCGGACCGTTGACGTTGGTTTTGCCCAAAAATCCGGCGATTAATGATGTGGTGACGGGCGGTCAAAATACGATTGCTTTGCGCTCGCCGAATCATGCTTTGTTTCAAGATGTATTGAGTCAGTTCGCGCGAATCAAAAATACGCCGAATGTAGGCATCGCCGCGCCGTCGGCGAACCGTTTCGGGCGCGTCAGTCCGACCCGTGCCGAGCATGTACGAGCGGAGTTTGATGATGCGGTTTGGGTGTTGGATGGTGATGCCTCGGTGATTGGCATTGAGTCCACCATCGTTGATTTGACTTCGGGTGTGCCACGCGTTTTGCGTTTTGGCCACATCACGCTACAGGACATTGAGCGTGTGACTGGCGTGACACCGATTTTGCCGCAGCATGCGAGTGCCGATGCGCCGCGTGTGTCGGGTAGTTTGTTGGCGCATTATGCGCCGAGCACGCCGTTGGTGTGGTTGGATGATCCGTCGGATGCGCCGCTCAGCGAATGTGCTCTGCTGTGTCATTCGTCTGATTTGGATGCGCAGCCGTATATTCAAGCGATCTGCTTGCCAGATGATGCGGTGGGCTATGCGCGCGGTTTGTATCATGCCTTACGTGAATTGGATGCGTGTCAGACGCGGCGTATCGTAGTAGAACGCTTGCCCAATGATGTGGCATGGAGCGCGGTGCGGGATCGTTTGAACCGCGCGATTGTCGGGTCGAATCAACCCGAGTCAAATTAAACATATTTTGTATAGGTAACGATGATGAGTGATGCTGTGAATCATGATGAACTGTTAACCCAACCCTCCGAACGACCGGTGATTGAGTGGGATGATGAGATGGTGTTGGGTAATGCGCAGTTGGACGCGGTGCATCATGAGATGAGCGAGCTGCTCAATCGTTTGGCTATGACGCCTGAGGCTGAATTGTTGGGCGTGCTGGACGAGTGCATTGCGCATACGCGCGCGCATTTTGATTTGGAAGAGGGCTGGATGGCGCGTCTGAGCTTTCCGGCGGCGGGTTGTCATATTAGCGAGCACAATCAGGTGTTTGGCGTGATGCGGCAGGTGCGCGATTGTGTGGTAAACGGCGATACGCAGTACGCGTATGTTTTGGCCAAAGAGTTGGCGATCTGGTTGCGCATTCACGCCAGCACGATGGATTATGCGCTGACCTATTTCATCGACTCGACCAATGCGGATCTGAGTCAACCGGCTTCTGCCAATGAGATTAAAAAGATCATGGGGCATGACGGGTGCGGTTGCAGTTGAAGCGACACTGACAAGCGGTCAGTAAAAACAGCGGAAAATAATTAATACAATCATAGCGTTATCTGATTCATCGGTGATATTGCTGCATAAATTCATAGTTTCTTCAGAAATTCGATAAATTTTTTGAGATATTGTGTCATAAACCGGTTACATTTTTGAAAAACTGGGAGTACAATAACTCGCACTGGATGGTGTTTAAGTGTGCAAATCATAGCTAATTTTGGACATTTTGCACCTTTCGGCATTATGACCGAAGCAATCGGCAGATCCGCGCAGAGCGCAATCAATTTTTTGGAGAATGTACCATGAAGAAACTATTAACCTTGGGTTTAGCAGTTGCAAGTGCAGTAACCATGATGGCTTGTGGTGGTAAACAAGCTGATAACAAGCCGGCTGATGCGGCTCCAGCAGGCGCAGCGCCTGCGGCAGGTACTCCGATGATCGGTGTCACTATTTACAAATACGATGATAACTTTATGTCATTTGTACGTCGTGCGATTGAAACCGTTGCTGCGGGCAAAGCGACTTTGTCTATGAACGACTCGCAAAACGACCAAGCGAAACAAAATAACCAAGTAGACACGATGATCGCCAAAGGCGCGAAATCATTGGCGATTAACTTGGTGGATCCACAAGCGGCAGCAACTGTGATCTCTAAAGCAAAAACCGCGAATTTGCCAGTGGTGTTCTTTAACAAAGAACCTAAAGCTGACGTTTTGGCTGCATGCGACAAATGCTGGTATGTGGGTACCAAATCTGAAGAGTCTGGTATTTTGCAAGGTCAGTTGATCGCTAAAGAATGGGCTGCTAACAAAGCGAAATGGGATAAAAACAAAGACGGTAAAATCCAAATGGTGATCCTCAAAGGTGAACCAGGCCACCCAGATGCAGAAGCACGCACCACCTTCATGCAAGAAGAGTTGAAAAAAGCGGGTATCGAAGTTGAAGTGCTCGAATTGCAAACCGCCATGTGGGACACTGCTAAAGCGAACAACTTGATGGACGCATGGCAAGCCAAACACGGCGATAAAATTGAATTCGTAGTAGCGAATAATGATGGTATGGCGATGGGCGCAATTAACTCATTGCAAGCCAAAGGCTACTTCAAAGACGGCAAATTCATGCCTGTAGTGGGTGTAGACGCGATTCCTGACGCTTTGGCGAAAATCAAATCGGGCGAAATGGTGGGTACCGTTTTGAACGACGCGAAAAACCAAGGTAAAGCAACCTTTGATTTGGCTTTGAACGCAGCAACTGGCAAAGATCCTTTGGCCGGCACTTCATGGAAACTCGACGGTAAAGCGGTTCGTGTCCCATACGTGATCGTGACCAAAGACAATCTGCAAGTGGGCGAAGACGCTTACAAATAATTGAAACGACAACGATGTCATTGCAAAGTGACATCGTTTGTTTCAAGAGAGACAAGGTTGCGGCTCAGATCGGATCAAGGCCGCAACTTTTATAAGTACACAGTACATAAGTTGGAGGGACTATGGCAGTTTCAGACAATGTCCACAGTAATCAAAATCCTCAGTACCTACTGTCCATGCGGGGGATTTCCAAATCATTTCCCGGGGTTAAAGCCTTGGATGATGTGCATTTAAATGTTCGTCCAGGGACGGTTCATGCACTGATGGGTGAAAACGGTGCGGGCAAATCCACGCTGATGAAATGTTTATTTGGCATCTATCATCCCGATGCCGGTGAAACTTTATTGGATGGCAAAAAAATTCAATTTACCAACGCCAAACAAGCGCTCGAATCCGGCGTGGCGATGGTACACCAAGAGTTAAACCAAGTACGCCAAGCGTCCATCGTGGACAATATTTGGTTGGGACGCTTCCCGAAAAAAGGCTTATTCACGGACGAAGCGAAAGCCTATCAAGACACCCAAGAAATTTTCAAATCACTCGATATTCAGCTGGATCCGCACACTAAAGTGGGCGATCTGTCGGTATCGGCGATGCAGATGGTGGAGATTGCCAAAGCGGTTTCGTATCACTCCAAAGTTCTGGTGTTGGACGAGCCGACTTCATCCTTGACTGAAAAAGAAGTGGCGCATTTATTCCGTATCATTGATACGCTCAAAGAGCGCGGCGTCGGTATCGTCTACATCTCACACAAGATGGAAGAGATTCTAAAAATTGCCGATGATGTGACCGTGATGCGTGACGGTCAATGGGTGGCCACTGAGCATGCTGACAATCTAACCACGGATAAAATCATCAGTCTGATGGTGGGGCGTGATTTGACCCATCGTTTTCCTCCGAAAACCAATCAGGTGAATGAAACCATTCTGGAAGTGAAAGGTTTGACCGCGTTGAATCAGCCCTCCATTCAGGATGTGACCTTCAATCTGCACAAAGGTGAGATTTTGGGTATTGCCGGTTTGGTTGGCTCCAAACGTACGGAGATCGTTGAAAGTTTGTTCGGTCTGCGTCCGCTTAAATCTGGTGACATTCTGCTGCACGGTAAAAAAATCCGTAATCGCGATAGCCGTGAGGCGACCGAGCATGGCTTTGCATTGGTAACGGAAGAGCGCCGCCAAACGGGTATTTTCAGCATGCTGGACATTAACTTTAACTCCACGATTGCCAATATGGGGCATTACACCAAGTTTGGTTTGTTGAGCGACAAGCAGCGCGGTAAAGACACCAAATGGGTGATTGACTCCATGCGCGTGAAAACCCCAACTCAAAAAACTCAGATTGGTACTTTGTCCGGTGGTAATCAGCAGAAAGTGATTTTGGGTCGTTGGTTGTTGACGGGTCCTGAAGTGTTGATGCTGGATGAGCCGACACGCGGGATTGACGTCGGTGCGAAATATGAAATTTATCAGCTGATGATTGATTTGGCGAACAAAGACAAAGGCATCATCATGATTTCATCCGAAATGCCGGAGTTGCTGGGTGTGACGGATCGCATTTTGGTCATGAGTAACGGTCGCGTTGCTGGCATCGTCAATACCAAAGAAACCACGCAAGAAGAA
>CAYPYQ010000404.1:0-2231 GCA_964414735.1 uncultured Hydromonas sp. | reverse complement strand
TCGCTCTCGGTACTCGCGGCGGTGTTGGCAATTCTCGGCTATTCGGTGAATGAATCGGTGGTGATTTTTGACCGGATTCGTGAAGTGTTCCGCGACAATCGCACGCGTGGCATGAGCGTACCGCAGGTACTGAATCATGCGATCACCTCGACCATGAGCCGTACCATCATCACCCACGGCTCGACTGAGATGATGGTGCTGTCGATGCTGATGTTTGGCGGTCCGACGCTGCACTATTTTGCCTTGGCGCTGACCATCGGTATTGTGTTCGGTATTTACTCCTCTGTATTCGTCGCGGCGGCTTTGGCGATGTGGTTCGGCGTGTCGCGTAAAGACCTCGAATTATCCGCTGAGGATTTGGCTTTGCGCAATGCCGATCGACGCGATCCGAATTTTGGCGCACAGATTTGAGCAATGTCGGTATGGAAAAAAATGGGGGAGCGGATGCTTCCCTTTTTTATGTCTTACCATCAAGTCATGATGCTTTTATGGCACAATAATCCTCAGTTTTTAACATGATTGGATTCGTCCTATGAATATTGATCTGAATTCGGTACAGACGACTCTGGAGCCGCTGCTCAACTGGAGCCAGATTCCGCTGAATATGCCGTCGCTCATAGCACTGGCGGCGGGTTTGGGCTGGGCGAGTGGTTTGCGCCTGTATGCGTTGGTGTTCATCCTTGGTGCGCTCGATCGGTTTGCCGGTGTGACCTTGCCAGGGGATTTGAATGTGTTGAGCAACACATGGATACTCGGGATTTCGGGTGTGTTGCTGCTGACTGAGTTTTTCGCGGATAAAATTCCTTGGTTGGACTCGGTATGGGACACCATCCATACATTTATTCGTATTCCTGCGGGTGTAGCATTAGCGGGTGCGGTAATGGGTGATCAAGGTGCGGCGATGCAGGTGGTGATGGGTTTGCTCGGTGGTACGCTGGCGGCAGGCACGCACTTTGCCAAGGCGGGTACGCGCGCCGCGATCAATACGTCGCCGGAGCCCTTCAGTAATGTTGCTGCATCATTCAGTGAGGATGCTATGTTTGCCGGAGGTATGTGGGCGCTGCTCAATCATCCGGTGGTGTTTTTGATTGGTCTGGTGATTTTCATTATTTTGGCTGTGGCGTTGATTTATCTGTTGTGGCGCTTTATCAAGGCACTGTTTCAGGGGCTCAGACGTACTACCTCCAATTCGGGTTCGCTAAATTAAAGGGGTGTGTTGTGGATGCGTTGCCAAGTGTGGAACAAGTCTTTGCGAAATTAAATGATCTGGGCGTGAATGTACCCGCTGGACATTTAAGTGTGGATGGCTATGGCAATAGCGCGCAAATGTCACAGGCCTTGTTAGCGCTGATTCGCTCAGGACACAAGCGGGCGGGTATGAGCCTGTTGTGGGCGATTGAGGCGGAGAATGACCGTGTGCCGCAGGTTGGGGTATTGCCTTGGTGGTGACGAACCGGTGTTGATCTGCCGAAATACACAGGTGCAGATCGTACCGTTTAACGAAGTTACCGCCGAGTACGCTGCAATCGAGGGCGAAGGTGATGGTTCGCTGGCGTATTGGCGTGAGGCGCACTGGGCATTTTTCTCACGCGAGTGTCAACGTATCGGACGAGTGCCCGTTGAGACCATGCCGGTGGTGTGCACCGTGTTTGAGCTACTGACTGTGGTGGCGTGACAGTGAAAAGATCAGCGAAAGGATCGACGGATGGAACACTCAGAATACAGTGACAATAGTTTTTGGGACAAGGTTAAAACCTTTGCCATTACCGCAGGGCGTGAGGTGATTGAAAAAGCACTGTGGCTGTACTACGCCGCGCAGCGCCCCGAAACGCCGAAATGGGCGAAAGCGGCGATCTATGGTGCGCTGGCCTATTTCATTTCACCGCTGGATGCCATTCCTGATATCACGCCGTTGGTCGGTTTTACCGATGATTTGGGTGCGCTGGCGGCAGCGATTGCCATGACTTCAGCTTATATCAATGAGGATGTGAAAGCCAAAGCCAGTCAAAAATTATTGGACTGGTTTGGCGGAAAATAAGCTGGTGAGTTTGCACGATTATAGGGCGCAATATGCGCCCTATTTTTTATAGGTGAATGATGGCGCGTGGTTATGCACTCAATACCACAGCCAAGCCATCCAACCCGACAAAATTCAGGCTCATCATGGCGCGTTCTTGCACCTTGGGTTTGGCGCGGTAGGCGACGGATAGGCCGCTGATGGACATCATCGG
>CAYPYQ010000403.1:0-2357 GCA_964414735.1 uncultured Hydromonas sp. | reverse complement strand
CGTTTATGAAATACGCTCTAAAATTTGACTGGCCAGTGTATCGGCTTCTGGGCCGATAATCACTTGTACCGTGGTGGCGCTTGGACGAATTACGCCACGCGCCCCGATTTTTTTCAACGCTACTTCATCTACTTTACTGCTGTCAACGACGCCCAGACGCAGGCGAGTGGTGCAGGCATCGACCAAGTTCAGATTGGGTTTGCCACCCAGTGCAGCGATGTACGCATCAATTTGATCACCTTGGGTCGCGGTCGTTGTGGAAACAGCAGGATGAGTCGCTGTGGTATCACCTGCTTCAGTTAGAGCATTGCCACTTTCACGACCCAGTGTCATCAGATTGAACTTTTTGATCGCAAAACTGAACAGGAAATAGTAAATCATTGCATAAGCGATTCCGACTGGAAAGAGCATCAGCGGATTACTGCCTTTACCCATCGACAGAATATAGTCAAACAAACCGGCGGAGAAAGTGAAGCCCAAACGCACATGCAGCAGATTCATCACCACCAGTGAAATACCGGTCAACACCGCATGAATCAAGTACAGCAACGGAGCCAAGAACATAAAGGCAAATTCAACTGGCTCGGTCACGCCGGTGAGCAGTGAGGTCAATGCCATAGACAGCAGGATACCGCCGACTAATTTTTTATTTTCTGGGCGAGCATTGCGATACATGGCCAGACATGCCGCAGGCAAACCGAACATCATGACAGGGAAAAAGCCGGTCATGAAAGCACCAGCCGTAGGGTCGCCTGCGAAAAAGCGATGCAGATCACCGGCGATGACTTTACCGGTGGCCGGATCGGTGAATGAGCCGAATACGAACCAGACCAAGGAGTTCAGTACGTGGTGCAGACCAGTCACCAGCAGCAGGCGATTGAGCGTACCGTAGAGGAACAGTCCCAATCCGCCCGCACCGATCAGCCAGTGACCGAGTGCGTCCAATGCATGCTGAATCGGTGGCCAAACGTAGCCGAACACGATGCCCAGCGCCACAGCGGTAAAGCCAGTGACGATCGGTACAAATCGCTTACCTCCGAAAAACGCCAAGTAGGGTGGCAGTTTAATCATGTAAAAACGGTTATACAGTGCACCAGCGACTAAACCCATAATGACGCCGGAGAGCACGCCCATATTGATTTTATCGTCGATGACTTTGAGTACAGCGACCATCACCAGCTGACCGATGGCGCCTGATAAACCGGCGACCCCATTGTTTTCACGAGCAAAACCGATGGCAATCCCGATGGCAAAAATCAGCGGCAGATTACTGAAAATCGCATCGCCGGCCTGTGCCAAAACTTTAATGTCCAATAAATCCGGCTGCCCTAAACGCAGCAATAGACCGGCAATCGGTAAAACAGCAATCGGCACCATCAATGCGCGCCCTAATTGCTGCAAGGTACTGAATGAAAATTTCATGGTGATTCTCCCAAATGATTAGTTAATCTGTTATGCGATGAGCGAACCTGTGATTTACTTTGCGTGATGGTCGTGCGCATCGTCTGTATTGCGTTTTTAAAAATGTAATCATTCGTCTCCTTTGGCTTGTAATGTGATGAGTAACGGCGTATTGGCCTGAACCCCTTGTTCGGTTTCGCTGGGTAATTGCCAAGCGAATTGTTCTGGATTGATGAGGATCACAATGACAGCGGCGGATGGCGTTTTTTGTCGGGCAAAGGCCACGTCGTAGTCGATCAGCGGATCACCGGCAGCGACGTGCTGCATCGCGGTAACGCGGGTTTGAAAACCTTCGCCTTTGAGATGCACGGTGTCGACACCCAGATGCAGCATGACATCCGCACCATCATCCGTGCCGATAATGACTGAGTGGCCGGTTTTCGCGATGTGTTTGACGACACCGTTCAATGGGCTGTGAACAATGATGTTGCCCGCATCGTGACTCGGCTCGATGGCAAAGGCCGGTCCCATCATTTCATCGGCGAATACCGGATCGGGAATGCTTTTGACGGGAATCAATTGACCGTCGATCGGGGATAAGAGTGTGTGCGTCATGGTATGCTCCAATTGAGTGACGGGTTTTACTGCTAGTGTGTCTGTGTAACTTTGTTTAAAAATAAAGGTTGGTCGGGGTTTAATCCGCGTGCAATGGCGAGATGGTTGACCCATTGGTAAAAATTTTGCAGCAGTACCAGTGGGGTCAAAACAGGGTCTAAATCTGCAGCGGCAATCGGTACAACTTGGGTTTGAATCCCTGCTTGGTGCAGTGTGTGTTGCAGTGTTAAATCGCTCAAACACCATGCAAGAATGCGTGCGCCGCGTCGCGCCATTTCGACAGAAAACTCGATCAACTGGGCTTGCTCAACGCCGTTGGTGATGAAGACAAAAACAGGATA
>CAYPYQ010000402.1:0-6381 GCA_964414735.1 uncultured Hydromonas sp. | reverse complement strand
TTTGGCACAAACCGAGCGTTTGATGCACGCATTGGTTGCATCTGGGGTGGATGTGATTGAGCTGGGGGTGCCGTTCTCCGATCCGATGGCGGATGGGCCGGTGATTCAGCGCGCGAGTGAGCGCGCCGTGGCGCAGGGCGTTGGCCTGCGCGATGTGCTGGCGCTGGTGGCGAAGTTTCGCCAGAGTGATGCGCAAACGCCGGTGGTACTGATGGGCTATGCCAATCCGATTGAGTGTATCGGTCAGTCCTCCTTTATTACTGAGGCAGTGCAGGCGGGCGTGGATGGTGCGTTGATCGTGGATTATCCGCCAGAGGAGTCGTTGGATTTTGCACAACAGGCGCAAGCGGCCGGTTTGAACATCATTTATCTGGTCGCACCGACCACTACCGATGCGCGCATGCAGGCGACGGCAGCAGCGGCCAGCGGGTTTATTTATTATGTGTCGCTCAAAGGTGTGACCGGTGCCGCGACGCTGGATGTGTGTGAGGTGTCGGCGAAAGTGGCGCATCTGCGTCAGTTCACCGATTTGCCCATCAACGTTGGCTTCGGCATTTCTGATGCGGCCAGCGCGCAGGCGGTGTCTAAAACGGCGGACGGCGTGGTAATCGGCAGCAAAATCATTCAACTGATCGAATCCGCACAGGCGCAGCAACAGGATGCGTGCGTGGTTGTGGGCGAATGGGTGAGTGGTATTCGCGCAGCGTTGGATCATTCGTAATGATTTGATTTTTAAGATGTATTTGTTGATTTTTAACGTTTTTTACGAACGGTTGTACGGATAAAACTGGTGGCTTTTGTGTCATGAATGTCATTATAATGGCGCATTCCAATGGTTATGGAGCGAGACGATGAGTTGGTTAGATAAAATTTTACCCCCGAAAATGCAGTCGGAAGCCAAAAAATCGGCGATGCCTGATGGCTTGTGGGTCAAATGCCCGGCGTGTGAAGAAGTATTGTATAAATCCGATCTGGAGGCTAACGAATACGTCTGCCCGAAATGCGATCATCACTTGCGTGTGAAAGCACGGGATCGTATCAATCGCCTGCTGGACGCGGATGGGCGTGTGGAGCTGGGGCAGGAAGTCAAGCCGGTCGATAGCTTGAAATTCAAAGACAGTCGCAAATACACCGATCGTCTGACCGAAGCGGTGAAAAATACCGGCGAATCCGAAGCGTTGGTGGTGCAGGCGGGCACGATTCACGAGCAGCCGGTGGTTGTGGCGGCATTTGAATTCGATTTCATGGGCGGCTCGATGGGTTCCGTGGTAGGCGAGCGCTTTGTGCGTGGTGTGCGCCATGCGATCGAGACTAATTCCGCGTTTATCAGTATTGCCGCTTCGGGCGGTGCGCGTATGCAGGAGGCCTTGTTGTCCTTGATGCAGATGGCGAAAACCACGGCGGCATTGACCTTGTTGGCCGAAAAACGTTTGCCGTATATTTCGATTTTGACCGATCCGACGATGGGTGGCGTGTCGGCGAGTTTTGCCTTCATTGGTGACATCGTGATTGCCGAGCCGAAAGCGCTGGTGGGCTTTGCCGGTCCGCGCGTGATTGAGCAGACGGTGCGTGAAAAACTGCCAGAAGGATTCCAGCGCTCAGAGTTTTTACTCGAGCACGGTGCGATTGACATGATCGTGCATCGCAAACAAATGCGCGAGGAGTTGGCACGATTGATTACCTTGCTGCGCAGTCAGGGTGAAATTTCGGCGGCTTAATTCGGCCAACGCGCGAATTTCTCGGTAGAAAACAAACCGCAATGGTAAAATCCGTTGCGGTTTTTTTATGGGAAGAATTTTATGGCGACTTTTGCCAATATGACGGACTGGTTGGCGCATCTGGAAACGGTGCACAAAACGGAAATTGACCTCGGCCTGACACGTGTGGGCGAGATGAAAACGCGTCTGCAAACGGCTGGTTTGCTCAAGCTGAACTATCCCATCATTACCGTCGGTGGTACGAACGGAAAGGGCTCGACCTGCGCGTACCTTGAGCAAATTTTAATGGCGGCGGGTTACAAAGTTGGTTGTCATACCTCGCCGCATGTGTTGGATTTTACCGAGCGTGCGCGCTTTAATGGCGAAGACTCAACGGAAGCGCAATTGTTACCATTTTTCCACGAGGTTGAGCGTGTGCGTGTACAAGCGCCGGAAATCTCGCTGACCTATTTTGAATTCACCTTGCTGGTGTTTATGTGTTGGTTTGACACGCAGCAGCCGGATGCGGTGGTGCTGGAGGTCGGTTTGGGCGGGCGTTTGGACGCGACCAATGTATTTGACGCCACGGCGGCAGTCGTAACCTCGGTGGATATTGATCACATGGGCTTTTTGGGCGATACGCGCGAAGCGATTGGCTTTGAAAAGGCAGGGATTTTCCGCGCAGGGCGCGCGGCGATTTGCGCCGATGCGAATCCACCGCAAAGTTTGATTGATCATGCAAACGCGATCGGCGCGGATTTGAAACTGATCAACCGTGATTTTCGTTACCAAGTGGTTCAGGACGATCAGCGCAAACAGTGGCGGTTTGTGGGTGAGCATGGCGCGCGTAATAGCTTGGCTATGCCGGCGATGCGCGGTGATTATCAGCTGGCGAATGCTTCGGCGGCGTTGGCGGCGTTGGATGCGTTGAGCGAGCAATTGCCCGTGACGCAGCAGGCGGTGCGCGTGGGGATTTCAAATGCCGTGGTGCGTGGGCGTTTTCAGGTATTGCCCGGTCGTCCAACCACGATTTTAGATGTGGCGCACAATCCGCATGCGGCGCGTGCGCTGGAGAAAAATCTCAATCAAATGGGCTATGCGCCCTATACCCACGCGGTATTTGGTGCGATGGCGGACAAGGACATTGCGCAGGTTATGCAGATTATGCGTGATGTGGTTGATCATTGGTATCTGTGCGACCTGCCATCGGCACGTGCAGCGAGCGCGCAGCAGCTGCGACAAATTCTGCTCGATTCGGGTTTTGTTGAGGATAAAGATCACAGTGTGCAGACGTTTGCCAGTGTTCAGGATGCACTGGCGCATTTATCGGCAAGTGTGCCCACGCAGGTTTCGCCCGATGATAGAATAATCATATTTGGCTCATTTGTGACGGTAGAACAGGCGCTCAAAGGCATGCCGCGCTTCCCAAGCGCACCGGCCGAATCAAATTAAGGAAAACGGGATGTTGTTCAAAAAAAAGCAGACAAATCAATCGGATAATGAACCGACATCGCTGCGTCGCAAAGGCGATATGCGCAGCGAATTGGGCTTGAGCGGTGAGACGCATCAGTCCGTACGTGTGCGCGCACGCCAGGTGCGTGATGGCTTGGGTGAAACGACGCCGGTTTATGATGAGGAGGTTCAATTGCACGACTTAAAGGTGCGTGCGCGTCGTCGTCTCATCGGTGCTTTGGTATTGTTGGGCGCGGCATTTGTGATTTTGCCGTGGGTGTTTGATGGGCAGCGCAAAGAAACCGCCGCTCAAGTGGCTGTCGCTATTCCTGATAAAAATGTTCAGTTTGACGTGAAAAATCCAAAAGCCACGGATGAGAGCCTCAAAGCAGCGGCAGACAGTGCTGAGAAAACATCCGGTGATGCGGCTGCTAAGCCTGCGGATGCTGCGGCAAACACCAGCTCGGCTGGTAATCAAACGGCAACTGCAACTGCCACAGCAGCCACTACTGCGGCCAAACCTGCTGAAAAGCCAGCTGAAACCAAGCCGGTTGAAACCAAGCCAGCAGAAACCAAACCGACGACACCGCCAACGCAGCAATACGCCGTTCATATCGGCCTGGTTAGCGATAAAAAAGAGTTGGATACTTTGCTAGCGCGTTTGCGTGCAGCCGGTGTTCAGCCGCAATTGCGTACGGTGACGGTGGATGGCGTGAGCAAAACCCGTGTACGTTTGGGCTTGTTCAAGACGCAAGCCGAGGCCGCAGCCGCAGCCGCGAAAATCAAAAGTGTGGCAAAAAACCCGGTGGTGATTCCAATTCAACAGGAACAAACCACCCCGAAACCGTAACAATTGTAGGCCGTGATGTATTCACGGCCTCTGTTTTTTTATGGTGTATTTCATGACTGAATGGGGCGAGTGACGAATGTTTGGATGAACGCCGGTAATCCCAGTAAAATAACGGGCACAAAATTTTAGATAGCGGCCGGATAAGATTTCGGTACGGATTGATTTTTTATTTTAAGGTGAATGAGATGTGTGGTGTGATTGGTGTGGTGGCGAATAGCCCAGTGAACCAACTGATTTATGATGCGCTGTTGCTGCTGCAACACCGTGGGCAAGACGCGGCCGGTATGACAACGCATCAAGGGCAGCGCTTTTACATGCACAAAGGCAAAGGCATGGTGCGCGACGTATTTCGTACGCGAAATATGCGCGATCTGCACGGCAATGTCGGTATTGGCCATGTGCGTTATCCGACGGCGGGCACGGTTGACAGCGTGGAGGAAGCGCAGCCGTTCTATGTCAATGCGCCGTATGGCCTCACGCTGGCGCATAACGGCAATCTGACCAATACCGATGAGATTCGCGACGAATTGTTTCGTTTGGATCGCCGCCATATCAATACTGGTTCGGACTCCGAGGTGCTGCTGAATGTATTGGCGCACGAATTGGATATTGCGATTCATGAGGAGGATGCTGCCGCTGCGTTAACCTACCAACATTTTTTCACCGCCATGCGTCGTGTGAATGCGCGCGTGCGTGGCGCCTATGCATGTGTCGGTATGGTGGCGGGTTTGTCGGTATTTGGTTTTCGTGATCCGAATGGCATTCGTCCGCTGGTTTTGGGACAGCGCGAAGCGGAGGACGGCTCGACTGAGTATATGTTGGCTTCCGAGAGCGTGGCGATTGAAGGCGTGGGTTATAAAACCGTGCGCGATGTTGCGCCCGGCGAAGCGATTTGGATTGATTTGGATGGTACGCTGCATAGCGCGATTTGCGCGGAGCATACACAACTGAGTCCGTGCTTGTTTGAATACGTGTATTTTGCGCGTCCCGATTCAACCATTGATGACGGTTCGGTGTATGCGGCACGTTTGGCGATGGGTGAGACGCTGGCAGATAAACTGGCGCGTGAAATGGATGTGTCCGAAATTGACGTAGTCATGCCAATCCCTGACACCGCGCGCCCGTGTGCCATGCAGTTGGCCTTGAAATTGGGTTTAAGCTATCGTGAAGGGTTTATTAAAAACCGTTACGTGGGACGCACCTTTATTATGCCCGGTCAAGAAACGCGTAAAAAATCCGTGCGTCAAAAATTAACGGCGATGCCGAGTGAGTTCGCTGGCAAAAATGTATTACTGGTCGATGACTCCATTGTGCGCGGTACGACGAGTGAAGAAATCGTTGCATTGGCGCGCGAATCCGGAGCGAAAAAAGTGTATTTTGCCTCGGCGGCGCCAGCAGTGAAATATCCGAATGTGTACGGTATTGATATGCCGACGCGCACGGAGCTGATCGCTAATAATAAAACGGTAGAGGAAATTGCCGAAGCCATTGCGGCGGATAAGGTGGTTTACCAGGACTTGCCTGCATTGATCGCATCCGTACAATCCATTGGACACGGGCATTTGGAATTATTTGATGCATCCTGCTTCAATGGTGAATACGTAACTGGCGATATCGACGCCGCTTACTTGGATCGTTTAGAAGCGCAACGACAAGAATCCGCCGCAAGCAAAAAGAACAAATCTAAATCATAGAAAACCCAGCAATGAGCGACAATCCTAAAAAAACCGCACACATCCAAACCCGGCTTTTGCACAATGACCGCTGGGCGGGCGTGGCGCACGCCGGTAGTCATCAGCCGGTTTACCGCAGCGTACAGTTTGCCTATGAATCCGCGCAGGCGATTTCCGATGCCTTTCAGGGCAAAGTCGCTGGCTACACCTATTCGCGTTCCAATAATCCGACGCTGACAGCGCTTGAGGCGCAGTTGACTTTGCTAGAGGGAGGCTTGGAAACCATTACTTTTGCAACCGGCATGGGGGCGATTGCCACGGCAATGTTGGCTTTGCTCAAATCTGGTGATCATATTGTGGTCAGCCAATATTTGTTCGGCAATACAACGAGCTTATTTAACACCTTTGGATTGCACGACATCTCTATTACCTATGTTGACGTCACCGATGCGGCTAATGTACGCGCTGCGCTGCAAGACAATACACGTATGGTATTTGTCGAAACAATCGCCAATCCGCGAACGCAAGTGACCGATCTGCACGGCATTGGCCAACTGTGCCAAGAGCGTGGCGTATTGTTTATCGTGGACAACACCATGGCGACGTCGGCATTGGTTCGTGCAAAAGACTATGGCGCAGGTCTGGTGATGAACTCATTGTCCAAATCGCTGTCAGGGCATGCCACTGTATTAGGCGGCTCATTGACAGA
>CAYPYQ010000401.1:0-1998 GCA_964414735.1 uncultured Hydromonas sp. | reverse complement strand
TTGCGTCAATAAACTGCCTTTTTTCGTTGGTGCTTTAGGTAATGGCATAAGGTTCGCTCTCCGGTAAGTAGTGAGGTTGGGTTGAGGAGGGACTGGGTTAAACCTATTGTACGACCAGACTATGACATATTTTTGTCATGTTTAAAAAAATTTACAGTGCACGAATAAACATCAGTACTTCATCGACGTGGCCATCCACTTTGACTTTGCGCCATTCTTGAATGAGTTTGCCTTTGCTGTCAATCACAAAGGTGCTGCGTTCGATGCCGACTACTTGTTTACCATACATCATTTTTTGCTTGATGACATCGAATTGTCGGCACAGTTGTTCCTGTGCGTCGCTGATGAGCTCGAACGGTAATTCGAGATTGGCTTTGAATTTATCATGTGATTTGAGCGAGTCGCGTGAGATGCCGAAAATCACAGTGTTTGCAGCGAGAAACTGCGCGTGGTTTTCGCGAAAGGCGATGGATTCATTGGTGCAGCCTGGCGTGCTGTCCTTCGGGTAAAAGTACAAAATGACGGTTTTGCCACGATAATCAGATAGTTTAAAATTTTGGTATTCACCAGCAGTAGCGGTGGTCATTTGTAGTTCAATATCAGCGACGACGTGGCTAAGCGCAACGGTTGCAGGCGTGGTCATATTTATCCTCTATATAAAATTAATTTTCTTCAGTCGGCAGCAAAATCAATGTCAGCACGCGACGATCTTCGCTAATCAACACATTATACGAGCGCGCCGCAGAACCGGAGGTCATACACTCAACGCCAATGCCCGCTTGGTAAAACGGCGCCAGCACGCTCGGCGGTAAAAACGCTTGACGATTACCCGTGCCGATGATGAGGACTTCAGGTTTTTCGCCATTCTCGCTCAAAGCACCACTCAAAATCTCTGTCCAAACGGGTAAGTCCGGCGTGCTCAAATCCTGCACGGTACGAGCTGACAGCTCACGCACTGACCCAATCGGAGTAATCAGTAAACTACTGGCAAAGGGGGTTTTATTAATCTCGATAGAACCATTCACACACGAAGTGATGGTGTTTTGCTGTGGATTGGGTTTGGCTTCAGCGAACATATTTATTAAAAATTAATGTTTATTTAAATTTATCCAGAATATTTATTGAAAATATCAAAAAAATAGACTTTTGTCTGGAAAAAGCTCGGCGGCGGGCGTATACTATCGACTGACACCAAAATAGCGCAAAACCATGCAGTATGGATTGCATTGTCTTGAGGCATTTTAGCAAGATTTCGGCTGCGAATCGCAATAATTACTCGATCAATCGTCGATAATGCGTCTGAGCGCCTTTGCGCCGTTTTGTCCATTTTTTAACATTTACTGAAAATAGATACATCATGCGTCCCATCATCCAATCTCATAAACTCGACAATGTGTGTTACGACATCCGCGGCCCGATCATGCAAAGGGCGCAGCAAATGGAGGCGGACGGGCAGCGCATCATCAAGCTCAATATCGGCAATCTGGCCGCATTCAACTTTGAAGTACCCGAGGAAATGGAGCAGGATTTAGCGCGCAATATCGGTCAGGCCGGCGGCTACACCGACTCCAAAGGCATTTTCTCTGCGCGTAAAGCGATCCAGCACTATGCGCAGCAGAAAAAAATCAAAGGCGTCACTCTGGACGATATCATTGTCGGTAACGGCGTGTCTGAATTGATCGGCTTTGTGATGCAAGGTCTGCTCAATCCGGGGGATGAAGTGCTCGTGCCATCTCCTGACTATCCACTGTGGACGGCAGCGACCAGCCTCGCCAGCGGCACACCGGTGCACTATATGTGCGAAGAAGAAAACGGCTGGAATCCGTCGATCAGCGATATCCGCGCCAAAGTCACTCCGAATACCAAAGCCATCGTCGTCATCAACCCAAACAACCCAACTGGTGCGATCTACTCCACCGAAGTGCTGCTCGACATCATCCAAGTGGCGCGTGAGCATGATCTGGTCATCATGGTCGACGAAATCTACGACAAAGTTTT
>CAYPYQ010000400.1:0-10154 GCA_964414735.1 uncultured Hydromonas sp. | reverse complement strand
GTTTAAATCATCCGCCGATTGAATCTCGGGCGGTAAGGCGGTGGTAAAAAAATTGGACATGAACAAATCGGATTGACGGGTAAACAAGCAAAGGCGCATTTTACCGTATTTTTAACCTATCCCCAATGATTCAGACGGATCATGAAAAATATAACCAAAAAACCAGCGCTCAAACACTGGCCAACATGACTCATTTTCAAAACAATTTACTTCTTTTAACCACGCACCCCTTGTCTTTTTCTGAAAAACCATGGATAATTAAGAGCTTACTAAACCGACGTGTGATTAAACCCTTTGTTGTTTGAGTGAAACGCTTCATCAAGCGACCGTTTAATTGGCTGTCATTGAACTTAAAGGAAACCCCATGAAACCAAATATTCATCCAGAATACCGCGAAGTTGTATTCCACGACCTGTCTTGCGACTTTAAATTTATTTCTCGCACCACTGCGCACGCGCGCGAAACCATCGAATTCGAAGGTAAAGAATATCCTTTGATCAAATTGGAGGTTTCTTCTGAGTCTCACCCGTTCTACACCGGTACTCAGAAAATCGTCGACACCGCTGGTCGTGTGGAAAAATTCCGCAACAAATACGGCTCGCGCAGCACCGGCAAAACCGGCGCGTAATTTGCAATGCAAATTACAGCGAAAGACGCGAAAAAAGGTGGCGCAAGCCGCCTTTTTTACATTCAATTCATCTGTTTTTGTTCGTAGCTCACCAGATCGTACAATAAAAAGTCATCATAAAACTTGATGGAACGGGATGCAGTTCGTTAAAATCTTATTTGTTTTAGCCGCTGACTGATGACCATGGCTTGCGCCACATAAAAAGAACAGCAATCATTTTTTCGCCACACAATACGACATGACCAATACGGTATACCAATCCATGAAGTCAGCCGCTCCATCCAATCCGCTTCGATTGAATCAACAAGATACCGCACGCTTGCCACACCGTTATCTACTGATGTTGGCTCTCGCTTACATTATCCCAGGGCTGATCTGGCGCGGACTGTGGCGTCAGGAGGCAGAGAGCTTCGGCATTATGCTGACGATGGCTCAGGGCGCGATGAGCGATTGGCTATTTCCGAACGTGATCGGTGCCTACGTACCAGACAACGGCCCTTTGCCGTATTGGATCGGTGCCTTATTCATTAAACTGTTCCGCCCGATTTTGCAGCCGTTAAATGCAGCGCATCTGGCTATTGCGTGCCAAGATGCACTGTCCATGTACTTTTTATGGCAATCCATTTATCGCCTCGGTAAACGGGATGAGGTGCAACCACAACCCTTGGCGTTTGGCGGTCAACCATTGGCTAAAGATTACGGACGCATGCTGGCGGATTCGGCGGTTTTGTTGTTTATCGCTACTTACGGTATCGCGGCTCATACGCACGACGCCAGCAGTGGTGCAACACAATTGATGGTTAGCATGATGTGGTTATTCGGTGCCAGCCTGACATTAGAACGTCCACAATTGGGGCGCTGGTTGTGGGCTCTGGGTTTAGCTGGTTTGGGTTTGAGCGTACCATTTGCACTGTTTGTTGCCTTTATCTTAATTACCTTGAGCGTGCTGTTTTTCACCCATTGGCGCGATCACAGCCTACATACTGCGCCCATCGTGTTGCTCATTGGCATCACCCTACCTACAGTTTGGCTGGTAAATATCCAACAAGACACCGATTTTTTCCAAGGCTGGCTGGCAGCTCAACACTTTGCCCCAATCACACAACAAAATGCCAGCTTCTTCGCTCGTAATATTTTACTTTTTGCGTGGCCATTATGGCCGTTTGCACTGGTATGCCTATGGCGCTGGCGAGCACATTGGGCGACACCGATGATGTTGCTGGGTATCTTGTTATTTCTCGCACCGACCGCGCATATTTTACTCACCGGTCAGCGCTTCGTCACCAGCTTGCTGATGTTTGTGCCGGGGCTGTTGGTTCTGGCGCCGTTTGGTTTGGCTACGCTTAATCGCGGACGCGCAAATATTATTGACTGGTTCTCATTGGCAACCTTCACTGTGCTGGCCGCCGCAATCTGGATGGCATGGGAAGCGTCATGGCTCGGTTATCCGAAAAGCATTTACCACAATATCAATAAATTAGCCCCTGGATTTGATCCGATATTTAAATGGTTACCATTTATTTTCGCGTGTCTGGTCAGCTGCGCATGGGCGCTTTTATTAAGCTGGCGCATTCGCTTTGAACCACGCGCCTTGTGGAAATCGGTCGCGCTATCCTCTGGCGGCTTGGTCATGGTTTGGGTTTTGTTGGCCACATTGGCAATGCCTTGGTTGAACTACACCCGCAGTTACGAACAAGTTGGCAAAAGCTTGGCGCAAAACTTACCAACACAGACGACCTGCGTACACTCCTATCAACTGGGCAATGAAGCACGCGGTGCGATGTATTATTACGCCAAAGTACCGTTTTTACCTGAACAATCAGCCTTTTCACAGGTACAATGCCCATATGTGTTAACCACCAGCCAAGCGCTTAATCTGACACCCGATCAACTGAAAAACAACCCGACCGTCGACCTTAAAGAACGCCGCTGGCGTGCCGTTTGGTCGGGCGAGCGGATCAGTGAACGCAATGCAGCATTGGTGCTGTTGCGAATCGAGTAAACTCGGATGGCTCAGGTTGTTTGAGCCCAGTAGAGTAAATCGTTCGCGCGCAACAACGTCTTTTCGGTTTTATTCATCTGGAGAATCAACATGACCACCATCCTCAAAGAAGATTTCATCAGCTCCATCGCGGATGCCTTCCAATACATTTCCTACTACCATCCCGAAGACTACATTCGCGCGCTGGGCAAAGCCTACGAGCGTGAAGCGTCCCCTGCGGCCAAAGATGCCATTGCGCAAATCCTGACCAACAGCCGCATGAGCGCTGAGGGACACCGACCGATTTGCCAAGATACCGGTATCGGCGTGGTATTTCTGAAAATCGGTATGGGGGTCAAATGGGACACCGATATGACCATCCAAGAAATGGTTAACGAAGGCGTACACCGCGCCTACACCAACCCGGACAATCTGCTGCGCGCCTCAGTACTACGCGACCCCGCCGGTAAACGCGCCAATACCAAAGACAACACCCCAGCCGTCGTGCACATCGAAATGGTCGCCGGTGACGCGGTTGAAGTCATCGTCGCAGCCAAAGGCGGCGGCTCAGAAAACAAATCTAAAATGGTCATGCTCAACCCATCCGACTCCATCGTTGACTGGGTATTGAAAACCGTACCAACTATGGGCGCGGGCTGGTGTCCACCGGGCATTCTCGGTATCGGTATCGGCGGCACGCCTGAAAAAGCCATGCTGCTTGCCAAAGAAGCCATCATGGCACCAGTGGACATCCACGAACTGATTGAACGCGGTCCATCCAACCGCATCGAAGAATTGCGTTTGGAACTATACGAAAAAGTCAACGCACTCGGCATTGGCGCACAAGGCCTTGGCGGTCTGACCACCGTACTGGACGTTAAAATCATGGACTACCCGACCCACGCCGCTTCGCTGCCGGTCGGTATGGTGCCAAACTGTGCCGCCACGCGCCACGTCCACTTCCACCTGCATGGTGACGGCCCAGCCATTCTGACACCGCCGCCGATGGAAGCATGGCCACAAGTGAGCTGGACCGCTGACACCGAAAAAAGCCAACGGGTCGACCTAAACACCCTCACACCAGAACAAGTCGCCGCATGGAAACCAGGTCAAACCCTGTTGCTCAACGGCAAAATGCTCACCGGCCGTGACGCAGCACACAAACGCATCGCCGATATGCTCGCCAAAGGTGAAAAATTACCGGTCGATTTCACCAACCGTGCGATTTACTACGTCGGTCCGGTGGATCCGGTACGTGACGAAGTCGTCGGCCCAGCCGGTCCTACCACCGCAACGCGCATGGACAAATTCACCGACATGATGCTATCGCAAACGGGTCTCATCACCATGATTGGTAAATCCGAACGCGGTTCTGCCGCCATCGAAGCGATCAAAAAGCACAAAGCCGCCTACCTCATGGCCGTCGGTGGTGCCGCTTACCTCGTATCCAAAGCAATCAAAGCCGCCAAAGTTTTGGCCTTTGAAGACCTCGGCATGGAAGCGATTTACGAATTCGACGTGGTCGATATGCCGGTCACGGTAGCGGTAGACTCCAACGGCGTTTCCGTACACGAAACGGGGCCAAAAGAGTGGAAAGTCAAAATTGAAGAGATGAAATCTACAACAGCTATATGAAACCAGTAGGTCTAGTCGCACTCAACAGTTAACACAGACCTACTCTTATAGACACAACTATATGGCATTTACTGTACCCGATTTTACACGTAAACAAGTCAGTCGAGCTGGCTCGGTACTTATTGACAACACCAGCTCTTCTGAACAAAAAGAAGCGGCAATGGAGATTTTAAGCCATTGGCGCTCTTGCCACGCATATCCAGTCAACACATTTCAAGCAACACTAAGATCGCGTCTTAAAAAAGTCTGCAACTCTCCACTAGTAGCACAAAGATTAAAAAGAACACCATCGATTCTAAAAAAGTTACAAATGAATCCTGGAATGCAAATGGCTAGAATGCAAGATATCGGTGGATTAAGGGCGGTTGTCGAAAATTTATCACAAGTTCGAAAACTTCAAGAACTTTACTGTAGCAACAATCTAGCACACCAGTTAATTGGCATAGATGATTACATCGAACAACCAAAACAATCTGGATATAGATCCCTACATCTCATATACAAATATAAAAATCCTCGCAACTCAATATATGATGGTCTTTGTATTGAACTACAAATCCGAACAAAACTCCAACACGCATGGGCTACCGCTGTAGAAACCATTGGAACTTTTCTTGATCAAGCCTTAAAGTCAAGCGAAGGGCCACAAGAGTGGTTAGACTATTTCAAACTTGTCGGTGCCGCTTTTGCGCTTCTTGAGAAATCGTCAACCTCTGCAGAATACAAAAATACTCCAGCTGAAGAGATATATAAAGCTGTAAGTGAGCGAACCAAACAACTTGGAGTTAGCCAAAAATTAGGATCATTTGCGATTGCTGCTCATGCCATTGAAAAACGCCAGTCACAAGGGAATTACCATTTGGTTATTCTCAATGCAGAGGCGAAAACAGTTGAAATTCAGTCATTTGGTAAAAAGCGACTAGATGAAGCAAGCTTAGCTTATGCTAATGCGGAACAAATTTCAGCAACAGATAAAAACATACAAGCGGTTCTCGTAGCAACAAACTCTATTGACGCATTAAAAAGAGCCTATCCGAATTACTTTTTAGATACTCGTCAATTCTCTATTGAGTTAAACAAAATACAAAAGCTGGTAGAAAACAATATCCAAAAACCCATCTCTTAATCCAATTATTTATATATTAAATTACCCCACCTCAAACCAATCAAACCCTTCATCTTGACACGCCACCGTATACGCAATACCACAGGGTTGAAGCAACTCCGCCAACATCTGCGTCACCAAATCCGGTGAATTGGTCTCACGCGAGAGGTGCGCGGCGTGCACCGAGCGCAATTCATCATGGATCAATTGCGATAACAATTGATACGCATCGCGATTATCCAAATGCCCATGTGCGCCAACAATGCGCTGCTTCAGTGACGGCGGATATTTGCTGGAGGCCTGCATTTTCTGCGCATCGTAGTTAAACTCTAAAACCAGCGCGTGACAGCCTTGCAACACATTCACCATCAGCGGAGACACGTGTCCCGCATCGGTTAGAATCCCAAGCCGGCGTTGATACGCCACATCTTTTATCTCAAATACAAATTGCAGCGGCTCGCGCGCATCATGCGGCACGGTATAAGGCAAAATCTGTAATACACCGATGTTCAGCATTTGATTGTGGGTGCAAAAGCATACATCCAGATTCGCGCAGGAGCGCGTTGCGTGATTAAGCACGCTGAAATACGTGCCGCGCGACATGTATAAATCACAGCCATATTTACGCACAAAGCGCGCCGCACCGCCGATGTGATCTTCGTGCTCATGCGTAATCAGCAGCGCATCAATGTCCGCACCGGTAAGATTTAACCGCGCCAAACGTTTTTCAGTATCGCGAACGGAAAAGCCACAGTCCAGCAAAAGGCGCGTTGTCTGACCTGCACAACGCGCCTCGATGACTGTGGCATTTCCCGAACTGCCGCTACCCAGACTGGCGTAGCGTAGGTAGGATTCGGGCATATTATTGCAAACTGTCTTTCAGATTTTTCAATACGCGCGCCAAGCCCGCATCCGAATACGGCTGACCGTTTTTATCCGCAAAGCTCACTTGTGTTTGATTCGCAGAAATTGGGGTAAAACGTACTTGATAGGTTTCTTTCAACTTGCCAAATGATTTTTTAAACAAACCACGATCATCCGGATTCGGTGTGACGTAATACACACGTTGCGCCAAATTGCGATCGGAAATCGACAAACCGGCTCGATCCAAGCTGAGTCCCACACGGCGCCAAGCGTTATCCAAAGTATCATTGACAATCAGATCATTGCCACGAATTTCCGAACCTTTGATTTTATTCGCCGCATTTTGCATCGCTACTTTAGAGGATTTTTCATCCGTACCCAAAGACACCATCAAACGGCGCAGCATTTCAGCTTCCAATTCTGGATCGGCTTTACGCGGCTGCCAAGTGGTTGAGTCTTTGCTGGTCGAGGTGTAGACCTCTTCCATACCACGGTGGCTGATGTACACTTCGGTGCCATTCGCTGTTTTTTCCACACGCGTGCGGAACATATCGCGCATGCCCGTGTCATACACAGCATCCAAAGCTTTACCAATCAACTTGCGCAGTCCCGTTTGCGGCAGATTGGCACGATTTTCTGCCCAGTCGGTTTCCATGATGCCGGTACTTGGCTGGTTAACCTTCAGGGTAAAACCGTTGTCTTCCCAGAACGTTTGCAACGCAGGCCAAACTTGCTCCGCCGGACGTTTCACCACCAACCAGCGGGTGTCACCTGCGCGCTCAATGTACATATCTTTGCTGTCCAGCAATACTGGCGCACCTGCAACCGGAGCGCCTTGCCCCGCGGCAACACGTTTAGAGCTGACTACACCGCTCAAATCGTACTGCGAGTTTTTCGCATAGTCGCTCATACCCGGAGGCACTTCCAGCGGAGAACCCTTGACCGTGCTGCGATAATCAATTTTCTCTTGGCTCGGCGTGATACACGCCGTCAAAGACAAGCCCATTGCCACCAATACTGAGGTACTGACCAGCGTTTTGGTGTATTTTTGAATCGTCATGTAAAGTCCTTTACTTTATCTAATGCTATTCATATTATCGTGTTGCTAATAATGATTGCCCATTTTGCTACTAACGCACAGCGCATCATTCATGTTGACCATCGCCGCAAGCATGCGAGACTATAAGCGACAATCTTAAATTAATTGTGCAGATTTCAATGCCGCACGAATGACCGGCTGATTCACTTCGGATAAAACGGTCAATGGCGAACGGATGCCCAAAGGAATTTTGCCCATCTCGGTCAACGCCCATTTCACCGGAATCGGATTGGCTTCGATAAACAACAATTTATTCAAATCACACAAAACCGCATTCAAACGACGAACCGTGTCCACATCTTTATTCAACGCAGCCACGCACAAATCATGCATCATTTTTGGTGCCACATTGGCCGTCACCGACACATTACCATGTGCGCCCATCAAAATCAGCGCCGCCGCAGTTGAATCATCGCCACTGTACACCGCAAAATTCTTCGGAATCTGCTGAAGCAGTTGAATACCTCGGCCAATATCACCGGTTGCATCTTTCACACCAATGATATTGTCAACCTGGGCCAGACGCACGATGGTGTCGTTTGACATATCCGCCACGGTACGACCCGGGACGTTATACATAATCACCGGACATGGCGTCGCCTCGGCGATCGCTTTGAAATGTTGATACAAACCTTCTTGTGTCGGCTTATTGTAATAAGGAACCACCTGCAAAGTCGCATCGGCGCCAACAGCGTGCGCATGACGCGTCAATTTGATCGCCTCATGTGTCGAGTTACCACCCGCACCAGCAATCACCGGAATACGCCCTGCCGCATGCTCGACCGCCACCTTAATCAGCTCACAATGCTCCTCAACCGACACCGTCGGTGATTCACCACTGGTACCCACCGCCACAATCGCGTCGGTTCCCTGCTCGATATGCCAATCAATCAACGCACGATACGCATCAAAATCAACCGTACCATCTTCCAACATCGGGGTGACAATCGCCACCAAGCTTCCTGTGATCATTTTCGATCCTATTAACCTATTAATAATGTAAAAAGCGGCCAAACCGCAAACCAACGACTGAACTCGTTATGATTATGATTCATTTTACCCCACGCGTACGGCACCAAAACCTGCTCCAGCCGCAGCCCTAGAGATGAAAAAACAATGAAGTGCATTTTAACTGCATTGACACAATAAAGCCACAAAAGCCAATGAATTTTTTCAAAAACCCGCCCCTCCCAAACACGAATATCAAAATTATTTCAAAAAACACTTGCAAAAACCAAATCAACTCTGCTATAGTTCTATCTCTCAGCGGCCGTAGCTCAGCTGGATAGAGTACTTGGCTACGAACCAAGGGGTCGTGGGTTCGATTCCTGCCGGCCGCGCCATTATTTTTAGCTTTTGTCCTCGGACAAAACGTTTTTTGAAAAAGAGTAATTATGCCTTTAATTCGTGTAAAAGAGAACGAACCATTTGAAGTAGCAATGCGCCGCTTCAAACGCGCTATCGAAAAAACTGGTTTATTGACCGAATTACGTGCGCGTGAATTTTATGAAAAGCCAACTACCGAGCGTAAACGCAAGCACGCTGCCGCATGCAAACGTCACTACAAACGCATTCGTAGCCAAATGTTGCCTAAAAAAATGTACTAATTGATTAATACAGTTATGCATTCAAAACATAAGCCCGCTCGTTGAGCGGGTTTTATGTTTTTCACCTCCTGCTGATGGCAAATCCCTATACCATGAGCACTGCAGACCATCAGCGATACGCTATAATGCAAACCGACTGGTCACTATTTCACAATCAGAGGATACCATGAGTTTAAAAGACACCATCCAAGCTGACGTCATCGCAGCCATGAAAGCCCGTGAATCGGAAAAATTATCCACCCTGCGTTTACTCTCAGCCGCGATCAAACAGCGGGAGGTCGATAGCCAAAGCACGCTGGATGACGCAGCCGTCATCGCCGTGATTGAAAAAGCCTGCAAACAACGCCGCGAATCCATCGCTCAATATCAACAGGCCAACCGCATGGATTTGGTTGAAGCCGAGCAAAAAGAGCTCGATATCATCAGCACGTACTTGCCCGCTCAAATGTCGGATGATGACATTGCCGCCGCAGTAGCAGCCGCGATTGCACAAACCGGCGCTGCCAGCATGCAAGAGATGGGGAAAGTCATGGGGGTATTGAAAGGCCAACTGGCCGGCAAAGCCGACATGAGCAAAGTTTCCGCATTGATCAAAGCGCAATTGTCTTAAATCGCTTTTTACTTGCATTCATGATCCCCGCCGAGTTTATCAATGATCTGCTCTCGCGCGTCGACATTGTTGACGTGGTGGGGCAATACGTTCAGCTCAAACAGGCGGGCAATAATCGGCAAGGTTTGTGCCCATTCCACAACGAAAAAACCCCCTCCTTCACCGTCAGCCCGACCAAGCAGTTTTACCACTGCTTCGGCTGCGGTGCGCACGGCACAGCAATTGGTTTTTTGATGGAGCACAACGGCTTGACCTTTGTCGAAGCCGTTCAGGATTTGGCCTCGCGTGCGGGCATGAAAGTCCCTGAAGATAAACCACTGTCTCGCCAGCAAATCGCCGAACAAGCCGAGCAAAAAATTCGCACACAGAACATTAGCCAAGCACTCGAAGAAGCGGCAAAATTCTACCGCGAACAACTACCCAAGCATCCCGATGCCATCGGTTATCTCAAACGGCGCGGCTTAACCGGCGAAATCGCACAGCGTTTCGGACTGGGCTTTGCACCGGATCATCCGAATCTGAGCAGCGTATTCGCCGACTACGCACAATCAGGCAGCTTGATTGATGCGGGGCTGGTCAAACAACGCGAAGACAGCAATCGCCGCTACGATTTTTTCCGTGACCG
>CAYPYQ010000399.1:0-1282 GCA_964414735.1 uncultured Hydromonas sp. | reverse complement strand
GTCGTTAAGTCGATGATCTTAATGCTGATGAGGTGCAGTGGATTGTCGCGGCGTGTCATAGTGGGTTTTAAGTTGCTCTTCATGCCTATATAATGAGCAAAAATGATCTTATGGATGAATGGGTATGAAAAAAATCACAGTCATTGGCGCGGGGTTTGCGGGCTTAAAGGCGATTAAGCAGTTGCGGCAATTGGATAAAAATAGCGAAATCACGCTGATTTCGCCGCGTGCGGAGCTGCATTATCTGCCGGGCATCATTTGGATTCCGAATGGTTTGCGCACGCGCGAGGATTTGACCGTGCCGCTGGCGAATTTCTTCAAACGCGAACGGGTGAATCTGCATCAGGCGAACGTGACTGGCGTGAGCGCGGACGGGCGCATCGTGCATACCGATAAGGGCGATGTGGTCAACGATGGTCTGCTGATCGCGACGGGTGGGCGCTTTATCAAGAAACTGCCAGGCATTGAACATTCGATCACGCCGTGCGAGGGTATAGATGCAGCTGAGCGCATTCGTGAGCGTCTGAAAACCATGGAGTCGGGCACGATTGCTGTGGGCTTCGCGGGCAACCCAAACGAGCCGAGTGCGATGCGTGGCGGACCGATGTTTGAATTTTTATTCGGCATTGATACACTGTTGCGTCAACAGGGGCGACGCGAGCGTTTTCATCTGGTGTTTTTCAGTCCGGCGGCGCAGCCCGGCAATCGCTTGGGGCCGAAAGCCATGAGCGGCCTGCTGGCCGAGATGGGCAAACGCGGCATCGAAACCCATCTGGGGCATAAAATGGTGGCGTTTGAAGCGGATAAAGTGCGCACCGAAGGCGGCGAATTCAAAGCGGATTTGATTCTGTTCATGCCGGGCATGACCGGCAATGCGTGGTTCGATAATACTTCATTGCCGCGTTCGGCGGGCGGCATGATACAGGCGGATAAACATTGCAAAGTAGCGGGTTTGCAAAACGTGTATGTCGCCGGAGATGCGGGTAGCTTCCCAGGGCCGGACTGGTTGCCCAAGCAAGCGCACATCGCAGATTTGCAGGCTGTGGCAGCGGCGAAAAATCTGCTGTCGGAGCTAAACGGCCAGTCTGCCGAGGCGACGTTTAAAGTGGAATTGATCTGCATCATTGACTCGGTCAACAAGGGCAGCTTGGTGATGCGTACGGAAAAACGCGCCTTGGCTTTGCCATCCATGCGTGTATTTCACTGGCTCAAACGTGCGTTTGAATGGTGGTATTTACGCGCATATCGCTAAGCGTTTGTAAACATTAACGGCCTTATCTGT
>CAYPYQ010000398.1:0-4381 GCA_964414735.1 uncultured Hydromonas sp. | reverse complement strand
GCACGCTGATGCTCATCATGCGCATACCGGTCCGCATCATGCGCATGACGACGATCAGGCGCATGTGCGCACGATTTTACGTGAGTTGAATTTGGAGCAGGCGATGCCGATGACGTTATCGGATCGCATTGACCGCTGGGTGTTGCATCCGGTATTCGGCTCGATTACTTTGGCCTTGCTATTGTTTGTGATTTTCCAAGCAGTCTTTTCGTGGTCTGAGTGGCCGATGAGCATGATTGAAACGGCAACGACGGCAGTGGGTGAATGGCTCGGCGGCCTGCTGCCCGACGGCATCCTGCGCAGTTTTGTGGTGGATGGCTTGGTCGCTGGTGTGGGCGGTGTTTTGGTGTTTTTGCCGCAGATCATCGTGCTGTTTTTCTTTATCCTGCTGCTGGAGGAAACGGGTTATCTACCACGTGCGGCGCTGCTATTGGATCGATTCATGGGGACAGTCGGTCTGTCGGGGCGCTCGTTTATCCCGTTGCTGTCCAGCTTTGCCTGCGCGATTCCGGGCATCATGGCGACGCGCACGATTGCCAACCCACGGGATCGGTTGGTGACGATCTTGATTGCGCCATTGATGACCTGTTCGGCACGTTTGCCGGTGTATGCGCTTCTGATCGGTGCGTTCATTCCCGCGCGTGAGTTGGGCTGGGGTGTGAATACGCAGGGCATCGCGCTGTTTGTGCTGTATTTTGCGGGGATTATCGGTGCGTTTGCGGTGGCGTGGGTGTTGCAGTGGTTTGGCTCGCATCAACATCGCCGCACGCTGATGTTGGAGCTGCCGGATTATCATTCGCCCAGTTGGAAAAATTTGTTACTGGGATTGTGGCAGCGCGTGGAGATTTTCTTGAAACGGGTCGGTGGCATTATTTTGACCTTGACCGTGGTGATGTGGTTTTTGGCTTCGTTTCCCACTGCGCCCGAGGGCGCAACGGGCGCACCGATTGAGTACAGCTTTGCTGGGATGATTGGGCGTGCGCTGAATTATATATTCGCACCGATTGGTTTTAACTGGCAAATCAGCGTGGCGCTGATCCCGGGGCTGGCGGCGCGGGAGGTGCTGGTCAGTGCGCTCGGAACGGTGTATTCGATCGCGGGTGACGATGCGGGCGGTGCGCTGTCGTCGGTGATTGCGCAGCAGTGGTCGGTAGCGACCGCGTATTCATTGCTGGCGTGGTTTGTGTTCGCGCCGCAGTGTTTGTCTACCATTGCGGCGATCAAACGCGAAACCGGCGGCTGGAAAATGCCGCTGATCACCATGGCTTATCTGTTCGTGTTGGCGTACTTGGCCTCGTTTATCACCTATCGGGTCGCGCTGGCGTGGTTATAACGCCACAGCGCCATTTGAACGCGGGTTGACCGGCCATAGATGTGTTTTCATCGGTGTCATATCAGTGACACACTTGAGTGTGGTAAAATAAACAGTTAAGTTAAATCAATGGACGTTGATGTTGCATTGGTTTTTCACGCGCTGTCGTGAATTTGATCATACAAAGTGAATTGATATGCACAAAATCCGTAGAAATTTCCCTGTTTGGACACCGCACGTGACCGTGGCCGCCGTGGTTGAACGCATGTTCGGCGACGAAAAGCGTTTCCTCATGGTACGCGAAGAAACCCGTCGTGGCGTCAAAATCAACCAGCCAGCCGGTCACTGGGAAGCCAATGAAACGCTGGTTGAAGCGGTGCAACGTGAAGTGATGGAAGAGTCCGGTTACGAATTCATTCCCACAGCCTTGCTCGGCATTTACGTGTCCGATCGTTGGGACAAAGACATCACCTACCTGCGTTTTACCTTCATCGGTACAGTCGGCGAGCACGCTGTGACGCACGAATTGGACGAAGGCATCATCGGCGCCGAGTGGCTGACCTACGACGAAATCATGAACAACGAAGCCATGCATCGTAACAAAATTGTGGCTCAATGCCTGCGCGACTATCAGGCCGGTCGTCGCCTTGATTTAGAGCAGTTGACCGATTTACGAGGACAATAAAATGAGCAAGCCGCGCGTCGTTGTCGGCATGTCGGGCGGTGTGGATTCCTCCGTCACCGCGTGGCTGCTCAAACAACAAGGTTATGAGGTCATCGGCCTTTTCATGAAAAACTGGGAAGACGATGACGACTCCGAGTACTGCTCCTCACGCCAAGACTGGATTGACGCGGCCTCTGTGGCCGACACCATCGGCGTGGACATCGAAGCGGTCAACTTTGCCGCAGAGTACAAAGACCGCGTATTCGCTGAATTTCTGCGCGAATATAGCGCGGGTCGCACGCCGAATCCCGATGTATTGTGCAACGCTGAAATCAAATTCAAAGCCTTTCTCGATCACGCCATGAGCCTCGGTGCCGAACTGATCGCCACCGGCCATTATGCCCGCGTGCGAGAAGTGAATGGCTACTATCAGCTACTCAAAGGGCTGGACGCAAGCAAAGACCAAAGCTACTTTCTGCATCGCCTGAACCAAGCGCAGCTGTCCAAAACCCTATTCCCGCTGGGTGAAATGCCGAAAACCCAAGTGCGCGATATTGCGCAACAACTCGGCCTGTCCAACGCGGCGAAAAAAGACTCCACCGGCATCTGCTTCATCGGCGAGCGGCCATTCCGCGACTTTCTCAATCGTTATTTGCCGACGCATCCCGGGCCGATGAAAACGCTGGATGGTCGCACGGTGGGCGAGCACGTCGGACTCTCGTTCTACACCTACGGTCAGCGCAAAGGCATCGGTATCGGCGGTGATAAAAAAGGCACGGGCGAACCGTGGTTTGCCGCGCACAAAGATATTGAAAACAACATCCTCTACGTCGCGCAAGGGCACGATCATCCCGCGCTGCTCTCAACCCAACTGCAGGCCGAAGACGCCTCATGGATTGCCGGACATGCGCCGCAGAGTTTCGACATTGCGGCCAAAACCCGCTATCGCCAAAGCGATGCGCCGTGCCGATTGACCGTGCAGGACGAGCAACATTTCACACTCGACTTTCCCGAGCCGCAGTGGGCGGTCACTCCCGGGCAATACGCCGTGTTGTATGATGGCGACGTGTGCTTGGGCGGCGGTGTGATTGCCTCGGCGAACACCGATTTATCTCCACTCTGATACTGCGAGCGCGCCATGAATCCACAAAATCGAATCACCTCTTTATACGATGCCGGCGCATCCGACTATGAAACACAGGATGGTCATGCCATCGCTGCGGATGAGCTCAGCGCATGGATGGCTGATTTGTCCAGCGTTTTTGATGCGCTCACGCCGCCGAATGCTACCGCGCTGGATTTGGGCGCGGGTACGGGTGTATTCTCACGATTTTTAGCGAAAAATGGTTATGCGGTCACCGCAGTTGAGCCATCTGCGGTGATGTTGGAACAGGCGCGCGTGCATCCAGATAATGCACATTTGCCATCCATCAACTGCGTGGTGGGTACGGCAGAGCAGTTACAGGACTTGGGCTTGACGGGGTATGATTTGATTACGGCGCGCCAGTCGGCGTGCTATTTCGCTGATCCGATCGCTACGTTTGCGGATTTGCGCCGTCGTTTGAATCCGGGTGGGCGTTTGCTGATCATCGAAGGCATTTGGCCGCGTGCGAGCTGGTCGGATGATGCGTTGGTGGATGCCTTGCCGCTGGCCTGTGTGCAAACGCGTGCGACGCTGGCGTATATGCTGCGCAGCGCGGGCTTTGAATGCGTTGAGGGTGATTGGCTGCATCGGGTCAATGCGCATCATGGCCAAACCAACGGCGCAGCCGGTTCGCGTTATTTTTGGTTGGTGAGTGTGGCGTGAGCGGTATTTGAGTCGTCACGTGTACAATGACGAACCATGAGGATAGGCAATGAGCAGTCCGAAATTTTGGCGTGATGAAGCATTGCCTTTTGTGGAAGCGCGTACGGTCGATGATGGCCGTTTAGTCTGCTATGCGCCGCACAGTCATTCTGATTTTGCGATTGGCGCGATTACGCGTGGTCGCAGCATCTATTGGCATCAATATGGCGAACACGAGGTGAGTGAAGGCACGGTGGTGCTGATGAATCCGCGCCTTGCACACGCCTGCAATCCGATAGAAAATGAATTGTGGGCGTATCGCATGCTGTATGTCGATGCATCATGGTTGATGCAGTTACAGGCGGAGTTGGGTTTGAGTGACGGCGTGCGTTTTCATGAGTTCAAGACTTTGGTGACGACCAATGCGCAGGTGTATCGTGCGTTTGTCTCTATGCACGAACAGTTATTTGCCACTGATTTGGATGAGTTGTTCAAGCACAGTGCTTTGGTTGAATTTTTTGTTCTATTGCATCAGCAATTGGAGTTTGTTCCGCTCGAGCAAACCCTGCACAATGCGCGTTTGGAGCAGGCGGCGCAGTTCATTCATACGCATTGCACC
>CAYPYQ010000397.1:0-8867 GCA_964414735.1 uncultured Hydromonas sp. | reverse complement strand
GATTCGAGCCAGTCCAGATGGGCGCTGTTAAAGGTTTGGTTAAAATCAATATCAGTCATTTTTGTCCTCGGCAATCGGTGTGCTTAAATGTAATCCGCATTCTTTACTGTCGCTGTGTTCCCACCACCAGCGACCGGCGCGTAAATCTTCGCCTTCCTTGATCGGGCGTGTGCAGGGTTCGCAGCCGATGGATGGGTAGCCTTGATCGTGCAGTGGATTGTATGGAACGTGGTATTGTGCGATGTAGGCTTTGACATCGGCAAAGGTCCAGTCGCGCAGCGGATTGAATTTTTCCAGTCCGTTGGCTTCGTCCCATTCGCGCAGATTGATGGCGACGCGGGTGATGGACTGATCGGCTCGCTGGCCGGTGATCCAGCCTTTTTTGCCGGTCAGTGCGCGTTGCAGCGGCTTGACCTTGCGGATATGGCAGCAGGCTTTGCGTAATTCGAGTGATTCATAAAACGCGTATTTGCCATTTTGCGCAATGTACTGCTGCACGTCTGCTTCGTCGGGCGTATAGACGGTAACGGGTAAACCGTAGTGCTGCGTGATGGTGGTTATCATCGCGGTGGTCTGCTCGTGCAGCATGCCAGTCTGTAAGGTAAACATTTCAATCGGCAGTTTTAAACGTGCAATCACATCGGTGATGATCATGTCTTCATAAGCCAAACTATTAGCAAATGTGAGCGGTGTATGATCGGTGGTGATTTCGGTTAAAAACGCTTCCAGTGCGCGGATTTTCGCAGTTAAACCATGATCGTGCTGCGCCGGTTGCTCCTCATGCACGCGTAAAAATAGCGGACGCGCATCGTCGGTCGAGCCTTGATAGCTCACGCTAAAAGGTTTGAGCATGCGCAACGCGGTCTCCATTTTTTGATCGGCACGCAGGGAAAACGCATTAAATCCCACGCGCTGCATGTAAAACAGATGATCGACCAGCACGTCGCCAATGGCGCGTAATTCGTTTTGATAGCCCAAACGATTGCGCAGCAGATAGGCGATGGAATGGCTGCGCCCGTCGGTGAATTTTGGGTAGTCCAACGCGATGACGGGGAAGCGATTCCAGTCGAGCGTGAGTGTTTCCGGCTCGGTGGTGTTCTCCAGCCATACGCCGATGTCGGCGCGCTGTTGGAGTGATGGTTGCGCTTGCCAAACGGCGAGCGGCACGATGTGTTGGCCTGCTGCGATAGCGATGCTCTCAGGCGTTTCACCTTCGATCAGATGGACGATGGTCCATTCGTCCTGTGCGGCCTGTTGATTCAATATATAGTTCATAGTCGTATTTCTGTTGTTTCTTTTTTTAACGCATTTCTCGTTCACCGTATACCGCGGTTTTAAAAGGCGTGATGCCGACGCGTCGCACGCAGTCGATGAACAGCTCATGATCCTCGCGGATATTGACGTAGGTGGTGATGATGGTTTCGACTGCATCGACAATTTTCTCTGCGGCAAATGACGGGCCGATGATTTTACCAATGGATGGCGAAAATCCGCCCAGATGCGTACCATCCGAGCCGCCGAGGGAAATCTGATACCACTCTTTACCGTCCTTATCCACGCCGAGGATGCCCAGATGCGCAACGTGATGATGACCGCAGGAGTTCATACAGCCGGAAATATTCAGCTGAATATCGCCCAAGTCATACAGATAATCCCAATTATCAAAACGCGCTTGAATGGCATTCGCCACTGGAATCGAACGGGCATTGGCGAGTGAGCAAAAATCTCCGCCCGGGCAGGAGATGATGTCAGTCAGCAAGCCGACGTTCGGTGTCGCCATACCGTTGTCCTTCAGCGTTTGCCAGACATTCAGCAATTCTTTTTGCGGCACGTCGGCGAGTACGAGGTTTTGTTCATGCGAAATGCGCAGCTCGCCAAAGCTATAGCGATCGGCCAAATCCGCCACCACGCGCATTTGCGCTACCGTTGCATCGCCCGGTGCAATATCGTTTGCCTTGAACGATAATACGACGCTGGTGTAGCCCTCGCGTTTGTGCGCGCGCGTATTGCGAATGCGCCATTTGGTAAACGCGACGTTGTCGGTGTAATCGCTGTGATTGAAATCCACTTCGCTCAATGCTTCATACGCCGGCTCGGTGAAGTACGCTGCGACACGGTTTAGCTCAGCTTGCGTCAAGGTCGCTGGGCCGTTTTCGAGGTGTTTGAATTCCGCTTCCACTTGACGTGTAAATTCCTCCAAACCTAAAGCTTTGAGCAAAATTTTAATCCGAGCTTTGTACAGATTATCACGGCGACCGTGGCGATTGTACACGCGCAAAATCGCTTCGCAGTAGCTCATCATGTGCGGCCACGGCAAAAACTCGCACACGGTAGAACCAATCATCGGTGTGCGTCCCAAACCACCGCCGACCGAAACGCGAAAGCCCAATTCGCCCGCATCATTTTTGAGCAGATACAAACCGATGTCATGCGCGAATGTCACCGCGCGATCTTCGCGTGAGGCGCACATCGCAATTTTAAATTTACGTGGCAGCGTGGCGAACTCTGGATGCAGTGTGCTCCATTGACGCAAAATTTCACAGAACGGGCGCGGATCGGCGTACTCATCGGCAGCCACACCAGCGAACTCGTCCGTGGTGATGTTGCGCACGCAAGCGCCTGAGGTCTGGATGGCGTGCATTTCCACATCGGCGAGCATTTGCAGAATGTCTGCGGTATCTTCTAATTTAGGCCAATTAAACTGCACGTTTTGGCGCGTGGTGAAATGCGCATAGCCTTTGTCGTATTGCTCGGCAATTTGTGCCAATGCGCGCAGTTGTGTACTGGACAACAAACCGTATGGCACAGCAACACGCAGCATCGGTGCGTGGCGTTGGATATACAGACCGTTTTGCAGGCGCAGTGGGCGGAACTCATCTTCGGATAACTCACCCGCGAAGAATCGGCCGAGCTGATCGCGATACTGATTCACGCGCTCCTGAACGATGGTTTGGTCTATGGTATTGTAACGATACATAATGATCCGACTCAATTAAAACAATTTAGAAAGGTTATACAGGCTCACGCAGGTGATTAGCGTGCCCACCAAAATCAACAAAGTTTTGGTTTTGAAATGGCGCGTCGCATACGCAGCGAATGGTGCAGCAAACAAACCACCGATGACCAAACCGGCAACGATGGCCCACACTTGACCATCCAACAAAGTGAAAAATGCCGTTGCCGAAGTCACGGTCAAAAAGAACTCCGCAAAGTTGACCGAGCCGATCGTCGTGCGTGGATTGTGTCCCGAGCCAACCAAAGACGTGGTGACAATCGGCCCCCAGCCACCGCCACCCACCGTATCCATGAAACCGCCGAAAATTGCCAGTGGCGCGACTTTTTTCGACTCAATATCAGTTTTCAGCGCGATGCGACGGAATGCTTTACTCAAAATATACAACCCCATAATCAGCAAATACGCATTGATATACGGCTTTACGATATGTCCGTCGATGGTCGTGATAATGTACGCGCCTAGCAGTGCGCCGATAATGCCCGGAATCAACAGATTTAAAAATAATTTCCGATTCACATTCCCCAATTTCGCATGCGAAATGCCGGAAACGCCGGTGGTGAATACCTCTGCCAAATGGGTTGCGCCGGTCGCCAAAGCAGGTGATGCACCCGAAGCCAATAAAAACGAACTGGCGGTTACACCATAAGCCATTCCTAAGGCGCCATCCACAACCTGTGCCAACAGGCCGACCAGAAGGGCACTCCAAAAAATACGGCTGTGCAAAGTTTCGGTAATCAACTCAATACCTGAGGTTTGATGATGACCGAAAAACAACTTACCCACCAGAAATGTCGCCAATCCGATCAAAATCGCGATGGTCACATACATGGCAATCTGCAAAACCGGATGAACCGCCGCTTCCGCGATCTGCCGCTCCAACGGTGGTAAGCCCAGTACTTCGTGCTCGTGATTGACTGTATTATCCGAAAAATCCAAATCCCTAATTTTCATAAACACTCCCTAGTTTAAGGTTATTTTAATAACCATAATGAATTAAGGGTGAGATTCTATATGAATTTTATATAAATAAAAAATAATTAAATTGACTCTTAATATAATTAAATAGAATATAAAATAAGGGAGAATAAGCGTTTTTAATAATTAAATGGGTATCTGTTTTTTAAATGAAAATTTGGAATGTTGGATTAAAGACAAGCTAAAAAAGAAAAGTCAGCATAAAATGCTGACCCTTGTAATGGTAGGCCGTGCTGGATTTGAACCAGCGACCAAAGGATTATGAGTCCTCTGCTCTAACCGCTGAGCTAACGGCCCGATATTGTTTGTAAAGGCGCTATTGTACGTAAAAACGTCTTTGTTTGACAGTTATTTGCGCGAGGTGAACGAGTGGTTTTTCGTACAAATGACTATGTGTGCTCATGCGCTACTTAGTTGTTTTCCAAGAAGCTTTTGAGTTTTTCCGAGCGCGATGGGTGACGTAGTTTGCGCAGGGCTTTGGCTTCGATTTGGCGAATGCGTTCGCGCGTGACGTCGAATTGTTTGCCGACTTCTTCGAGTGTGTGGTCGGTGGTCATTTCGATACCGAAACGCATACGCAGCACTTTGGCTTCGCGCGGTGTGAGCGAGTCCAGCACGTCTTTGACGATGTCTTGCATGCCGGTATGCAGCGCAGCTTCTGCTGGTGTCATGGCATTGCCGTCTTCGATGAAGTCGCCTAAGTGTGAATCCTCGTCGTCACCAATCGGTGTTTCCATGGAAATTGGTTCTTTGGCGATTTTCATGATTTTGCGGATTTTGTGCTCTGGCATGTCCATTTTTTCGGCCAGTACGGATGCATCCGGCTCGATGCCCGTTTCTTGTAAAATCTGGCGTGAAATGCGGTTCATCTTGTTGATGGTTTCGATCATGTGCACCGGAATACGGATGGTACGTGCTTGATCGGCGATGGAGCGGGTGATCGCTTGGCGAATCCACCAGGTTGCGTAGGTGGAGAATTTGTAGCCACGACGGTATTCGAATTTATCCACGGCTTTCATCAGGCCGATATTGCCTTCTTGAATTAAATCCAAAAATTGCAAGCCACGGTTGGTGTAGCGTTTGGCGATGGAGATGACCAGGCGTAGGTTGGCTTCGGTCATTTCTTTTTTCGCGGTGCGGGTTTTTTTCTCACCGTCGGTCATTTGTTTGTGAATGTCGCGCAAATCGGGCAGTGGTAGAACGACGTCTTTTTGAATGTCAATCAGACGGTTTTGCAATTCGTGCAGTGCCGGGATGTTGCGTTCAAAAACGGTATTGAATGTGTGTTGTTTCTTTAGCAATTCACTGGCCCAAGCCAAATTGGTCTGATGTCCAGGGAAGTTGGTGATAAAAAACTTGATGTCCATACCGACTTTGTCCACGCAGAGGGTACGAATTTGGTTTTCGATTTCACGGATAGACTGAACTTGTTGGCGCAGTTTGTCGCACAGGCGATCAACGGTACGTGCGGTAAAGCGAATGCCCATGAGCTCTTGGGTCATGATGTCTTGCGCTTTGTCGTAGGATTTGGAGCGGTAGCCTTCTTTGTCAAAAGCCACACGCATTTTATCGAACAGTTTTTCGATGGCGTTGAATTTTTCCAATGCTTTGGCTTTGAGTGCTTCCAGTTGTTTGTTGGACATGCTGTTGCCACTACTGTTGTCGTCATCGCTGTCCTCATCATCAATGTCTTCGAGGTCTTCGTCTTCAAAATCTTCTTCGGCTGCGCCGACAAAGCCGTCGACGACTTCGTCTACCGGCATTTCTTCATTGCGGATTTTGGCGAACATCTCGCGTAGTTCTTGGATAATCGCAGGGCAGGCGGAGATGGCGACCATCATTTCACGCTGGCCTTCTTCGATGCGTTTGGCAATTTCGATTTCCTGCGCTTTGGTCAGCAGTTCAACAATCCCCATTTCACGCATGTACATACGCACTGGATCGGTGGTACGGCCAAATTCGGAGTCCAGTGTGGATACGGCGACTTCAACCTCTTCTTCGGTCGTGTCGTCGGCGTTGGCAACTGGGACATTGTCGCTCATCAGCAGGACTTCCGCGTCAGGTGCTTGCTCATAAACCTGAACCCCCAAGTCGGAGAAGGTCGATACGATGGTATCCAGCGCATCGCCTTCGACCATGTCGTCCGGCAGGCTGTCGTTGATTTCAGCGTAGGTCAGGTAGCCGCGCTCTTTACCTTGTTTGATCAATAAGGTCATTTGCACACGTTTGAACTCAAGTGCCTGTGCGGTTTCTTCGGACTCTTTGCCTTTTTTACCTTTGGTTCTTTCCGGTTTGGTTTCGATTTCGACGATTTCTTCTTCACCATTATCCAGCTCATCGTCCATCAAGTCGTCATCGTCTTTGTCCAAACCCAAATCATCTTCGATCGGGGCTTTTTTCGTATTTTTCAGCGCTGCTGCTTTGCTAGCCGTAGATGTGGTTTTTGCGGGCGCTTGGGCTACACTTTTGCGGGCAGCTGGTACGGCCTTGGTAGGTGTAGCGGTTTTAGCTGCTGGCTTTTTCAGTTCAGCGGTTTCAGCTTTCGGGGCGTCGATTTTTTTGGCCGCTGTCGTTGAGGATGCAGATGGTATTTTGGTTGCCTTTGTGGCTTTGGTAGCGGCTGGCGCTGCGGTTTTGGCTTTACTTACAGACATAGTGCTTTTCAATGGGATTTTGGCTTTGACCGTTGGGGTCGCTGCGGGTTTCTTTACAGGTGCTTTGGGTGGTACTTTTACAGGGGTAACAACTTTTTTCGCCGTGGTTTTTGCCACGGTAGCAGTTGGTTTTTTTGTGCTGGTTGCCGTACGAGCTGTCGTACGGGTTGTTGTGCTGTTATTACTTGCGCGGCGGTTAACCGTAGAGGTCGCTGCTGTATTTTTCGCAATAGAGGTTTTTCCTGCTGCCTTCACTGGCGTCTTAGGCATTGTTTTGACTGGTGCTTTAACAGTGGCTTTGGTTGCGGTTTTGGCTGATGTTGTGGTGCGAACCACGGGTTTTGCCATGGATTTGGTTGCAGGTTTTGCTGTAGTTCTAACCGATGTTTTGCTGGCCGGTTTTGCCGCTGGTTTGGTAGGTGGTTTTGAGACTACTTTTACTGAGGGTTTTTTGCTGGCTTTGACCTGAGGTTTTGCCTCGGCCTTGGCGGATGCTGCTTTGGCTGTATTTTTGGCCACAGGTTTAACAGCGGATTTGGCGGTTGATTTAGCTGAGTGTTTGTTTGTAGGTTTGACTACTGGTTTTGTGCTGGCTTTGGTTACAGGTGTGGTTTTGCTTTTTGCAGGTGTTGTTTTGACTGCCGCTTTTGAGTTTTTTGCGGTTTTGGTTTTGCTGGAATTTTTGTTTGAGCTCATGGAGTAGGCCTTTTTAAAAAATTACTGCTTTTCTCAAATACAACAGTTCGGGACAACAACTCTTTTGGGTTTATCGGGTGTTTGGATAACGTGTGATTTTACTGTTTTCGCAAATACCCGTGGAACTATACATTATAGCATATCTTGTCTGAGGTTTCCTGTGAAAATCGCTGGCATTCTGGGCGGTTTAATGTGTAAAAACAGATGCTTAGAGCGGTTATCCTTTTGCAATTTGGGTTCAGGTGTAGTTGGCGCGCTCTCGCAGCAGTCGACTGTATTCGTCTTTGGCTTGAGGATCATGCGCCAGTTGCTGTGCGAGTGTCTGCAGCCTATTTTCTAAATGCTGGCGGTAGAGGCTTTTTTCAAGGGATTGCAATTCAATTTGTGCATTTTCAGCCGTTATTTCGGGCTCTTGCAATTGTTGTTGCAAGATGTGTTGGTAGAGCGCCCAGTGATCCAGCTGCTCAAGCTGATGATAAATCGCCGCTGATATGGTGTCCGGTTGTGTTTGTAAAAACTGGATGAGCTGGGTCAGGGCTTGATGTTGAGGCTGCTGCTGCCAGATAGTTAGCTGTGCATTTTGAGCAATGTGCGGATGCGCGAGTATCCAGCGCAATGCTTGGTCAACCGAACTGAGCGGTTGGCTGCGTTTGTTTTTTTCAGGCGCGCGTTTGGTCGAACGCGACGTTTGTGTGGCGATTTCGGCGTACTCGGCGACATCAATTGCTTGAATACCCAGTTGGTCGGCGATGGATTGAATGATTTGCGTGCGCAGGGCGTTGTGCGGCATAGCTTGCAGCAGGGGTTTTGCCAAATGCAGCTGACGTGCGCGCGCCTCCGCGTGGCCTTCAGGCGCTGCTTGACGAAGACCATAGAGCAAGAATTGCGATAGTGTCATTGCGGATTGCACTTCAGCGTTAAAACGCTCTGCGCCAAACTCACGAACAAAACTGTCGGGATCGTGCTCGGGAGGTAAAAATAAAAACTGAATCGTGCGTGTATCGGTTGCGTAGGGCAGGGCGTTGCTCATCGCGCGCCACGCGGCTTTTCGACCGGCGGAGTCACCGTCAAAACTAAAGACGATGCGGTCGGTAAAGCGGAATAGTTTTTGAATGTGCAGTGCGCTGGTCGCGGTGCCGAGGGTTGCCACGGCATTTTCGATGCCCGATTGCGCTAATGCAACGACGTCCATATAGCCTTCAACCACCAGTGCAAAGCGATGGTGCGAGATACTGCTACGCGCTTCAAACAGGCCGTACAGTTCCTGATTTTTTTGGAAAACAGGTGTTTCTGGTGAGTTTAGATATTTCGGCTCGCCTTTATCCATAATGCGGCCGCCAAACCCAATGATCTGTCCTTTGACATTGCGAATCGGGAATATCACGCGGTCACGGAAAAAATCGTAGCGGCGATTGCTGTCTTCGCGTTGTTTGACCAGCCCCGCATCAATCAAGCTGCCTGATTGTGCGTAGTCGGCGAATACGCTGCTCAGATTCGGATGATCCGGTGCAAAGCCCAGTCCGAAA
>CAYPYQ010000396.1:0-2298 GCA_964414735.1 uncultured Hydromonas sp. | reverse complement strand
GGGCAGGACAGGGTGAGGATGTATTTGGAATGGCTCATGGGTGATTTTGTTATCAGTTAATCGGCGTAGTTAACCGTGAAAAGGCGTTTTTCAAACTGCGTCAAAATGCTTTATTTTCCCGTAATGACTGAAAATACTTTAAAATGACACCGCTTGTTTTGTACCGCTGCCGAGGAATTTCGCTCCGTATTTTACACGGAGTCATCTGCTTTCTCGTAGAAGAATTTGATGCGCAGTGGTGAATTGGTCACAAACTTTTACCAAATGATTATGAATAGCCCAGATAAATCCAACGAATCGGTTGATAAAGCCATCCCTGAATCCGCGTCATCATCTGCTAATGCAGAGAGTACCACGCACTTTGGCTATCAAACCGTAGCCGAGGGTGAAAAAGAGTCAAAAGTCGCCGAGGTGTTTCACTCCGTGGCGAGTAAATACGACATCATGAACGACGTGATGAGCGGCGGTTTGCATCGTTTGTGGAAAATGTTCACGATCCATCGCGTGGCGCCGCGACCGGGTATGAAAATGCTGGATTTGGCCAGCGGCACGGCGGATTTGGCGATTGCCTTTGCCAAACGCGTTGGCGCGTCAGGCGAGGTTTGGGCGACGGACATCAACGAATCCATGCTGCGTGTCGGGCGTGATCGATTGCTTGACAAAGGCTTGGTCACGCCGGTGGCGTTGGCGAATGCCGAGCATTTGCCGTTCGCCGACAACTATTTTGACGTAGTCACCGTGGCGTTCGGACTGCGCAATATGACGCACAAAGATCAGGCGTTGAAGGAAATGTTCCGCGTACTGCGTCCGGGTGGGCGCGTGTTTGTGCTCGAGTTTTCGAAAGTGAACGACGCTTTGCAAAAGCCGTATGATTTTTACTCGTTCAACGTCTTGCCAAAAATGGGCGAACTGATCGCCAACGACTCGGACAGTTATCAATATCTGGCTGAATCCATCCGCATGCACCCCGATCAAGAAACACTCAAAGGCATGATGCAGGATGCAGGTTTTGAATTTGTGAAATACCACAACATGACCTTTGGCGTGTGTGCGCTGCATGAGGGTGTGAAACTGTAAACGGCGGGCATCATCATGGCAGTCAATTTTTTAAATCCGCTGGAAGTTTTGGCCAAATTGCCAACGCCGACCGAGGTGATCTCCGGTCTGATGGAAATGCCGAAAGTGTTGAGCGACCGCGAGTTATTCGCCGCGCACATGAGCTATCGCCTTGCGCAGGTGGTGTCGGTAGCGGTGCGTCAGGCCGCGACTCAAGAGGATTGGGTGGCAGAAACGGCGCTGGAGCATGTAGGGCGCATCGTGGATGTGATCGTGCCGATCATGGGGCAAAAGCACACCTTGCGTTGGCAAATAGAGCCGGTGGATATCTTGGTCGCGCAGCGCATTGAGCCGGAACCGGATGCCAACACCATCACCGCCAGTCCGGCAAATGTCACTTTGACCGTGATGCCGAGCGTGTACGACGATGTGTTTGATCAATGGCCGCCGGAAATTTCTAAAATCATGCGTCATGTGCATATTTCGGGTGAATCGGCTTTAGCCGACTGGGTCAGCCGTTTGGTTAAAAACTTGCGTCCCGATGTATGGAGCCAGTTGGCGGGAATCATCGGCGTAACGCCTGCGGGTTGGGTACAGCACGGCGCGGAGCGCGCCAAGCGGGACGTACAGACTTTGGCGGAAAAAGTTCAAAGCCGCGTGTTGGATGGCGGTGTTACGGGTGAGGCTGTGGCGATTCGTCATGAGGCACTGCACCGTTGGTCGGATCAAATTCATCAGGTGCGTCAGGGCGTGGATACGCTGGCGCAACGCATTGCGCGACTGCAAAAAGCCGTCGTAGCCCAAACATCAGGCCATGCGCAAAAGGCTGGTTCATGAAGATAGCCGTGCTCAAACGTACCATGCAGGTCGCGCGGGTGTTAAAGCAACACCACGTGCTGCATTTGCTGTTTGAGATGAATCCGAGTCAAGGCACGCTCGCACGTACGGCGCGTCGCCTTTGGCCGCATCAAAACATGAGCCATGCACAACAGGCGCATCAATTGCGTCTGGCGCTCGAATCGCTCGGCCCGATTTTCATCAAGCTGGGACAGGTGCTGTCTACGCGCCCGGATATCTTGCCGGCAGAGTACATCGAAGAGTTATCCCATTTGCAAGACCGCATCACGCCGGTGCCCGCAGCGACGATCCGCGCGATCATCGAGGCTGAATTGGGTCAACCGGTCGATGAAATCTTCAGCGCGTTTGATGATGACAACGTTGCCACGGCCTCGGTGGCTCAAG
>CAYPYQ010000395.1:0-1094 GCA_964414735.1 uncultured Hydromonas sp. | reverse complement strand
GCTGCGCAAACGTGTTTTACCGATGGCCAAACGTACGCAACTGCGGCGCGATGTATGGCCGTCGCATCAGGCGTTCGTTGAGTATCACGCGCCGAAATCAGCGTTTCAGGGCATTCCATTGTCGGTGATGCAGGATTATGCCGAGCACGGATTGAAAGCGCGCAGCGCTGGAGATGGGTTAGAATTGAGCTTTCCGAAGGCATGGGAAGCGCATATTTTTCGCTCGATTTCGAGTGGCTGGCGCGCACTGCGTGAATTGCAAGTGCCATGCGTGGCGATTCGTGGCGAGCAGAGTCAGTGGATTCCCGAGCGCTCGTGGCAAAAATGGCAACGCATGCGTCCCGATTTGCCCGTGCTCATAATGCCGCAGGTGGGGCATATGGCGCCGTTGCAACAGCCGGAGCAGATGGCGCAGCTGGTTTTGGCACAGATTTAATTTGATGGGAAGGTTTTTATGAGTTCTAAGCGGTTTGAATACCCGATTCGGTTTTATTTTGCCGATACGGATTTGATGGGGATTGTGTACCACGCCAATTATTTGGATTACTTTGAACGCGTGCGCACCGAGTGGTTTCGCGCAGCGGGGATCAATCCGATGGATTTGGCACGCGAGACGCACACAGGTTTTGTGATTCGCCATGCGGAGATCGATTGGCTTAAGCCGCTGACACTTGACTACGATGCGATTGCCACGGTGGCGGTACGTAAAATTGGCAATGCTTCGGCGGTGTTTGAACAAACCATAGAGAGTAACGGGCATTTGTCGGCCAAAGGGGTTTTGACTATAGTCTGTGTGGATACGCGCACGAATAAGCCGAAGGGGATTCCCGAGGTATTGCGCACGTTATTCAGCTCAACTATGAGTGAAGACAGTTGATTGGATGTTTTTGCACCAAGTGGATAAAGGCGGCATGGTAAAATGCCGCTTTATTTTTGGTTGAATACACGGATTTTTGAATGGGCAACATCGTTTTCTACGAAGCACAGGGCAAGCTGAATACCGGCGAGGTCATGGAGCAAAAAGACAGTCATTTGCAGGTCAAAGGGCAAGGCTCGTCTTTACAAAAAATCAAAACCAAGGACGTGTTGCTGCA
>CAYPYQ010000394.1:0-6324 GCA_964414735.1 uncultured Hydromonas sp. | reverse complement strand
CGTGATCTTCATCAACACCGGCTTCATGGACCGCACTGGTGATGAAATCCACACCAGCATGCATGCGGGCGCGATGGTGCGTAAAGAACTCATGCGTGCAGAGCCTTGGCTCGGCGCGTACGAAAATGCCAACGTGGACATCGGTTTGAAATGCGGCCTGCAAGGCAAAGCCCAAATCGGTAAAGGCATGTGGCCAGAGCCAGACTCCATGCATGCGATGATGGATAAAAAAATCAGCCATCCGACCGCGGGTGCGAACTGCGCGTGGGTTCCTTCGCCAACTGGTGCGACCTTGCACGCCATGCACTACCACATGGTCAACGTGAAAGCGCGTCAGGATGAGCTCAAATCACGTCCGATGACCCATGTCGACGACATCCTCACCATTCCATTGTCTTCGCACACCGATTGGACGGACGAAGAGAAACAACGCGAGTTGAACAACAACGCGCAAGGCATTTTGGGCTATGTGGTGCGTTGGGTGGATTTGGGTGTGGGCTGCTCGAAAGTGCCGGACATTCACGATACCGCATTGATGGAAGACCGCGCAACTCTGCGCATTAGCTCGCAGCACATGGCGAACTGGTTGATGCACGGCGTGGTGACCGAAGAGCAAGTCATGGAAACCTTCAAACGCATGGCCGTGATCGTGGACGGACAAAATGCGCACGACCCACTGTACACACCGATGGCGCCGGGCTACGATGGCATCGCCTTCAAAGCCGCGTGTGACTTGGTGTTCAAAGGTGCAGAGCAGCCTTCAGGTTACACTGAACCATTGCTGCACAAAGCGCGCTTGCAGTTAAAAGGCTACAAAGGCGATTGATGCGCATGTTGTAAAAAAGTGCACAACCGCCCCATTCATACACGCATAAAAAGGTGTGTCTGAATGCCCGAAAGAGCCACCCGCACTGCGTCATAGGGTGGCTTTCGCTTTGCGATGATGCGCCCGAGCCCTTATTAACTGTGGACTTCGCAGACAAATTTGCCCATAATATCAAAGTTTTGGCCGAATATCGGTCGTTGGAATGAATCATCTTTAGGAACTCGTATGTCAAATACCATTTTACAAAATCTGCCCAAAGGGGAAAAAGTAGGTCTTGCATTCTCCGGCGGTTTAGACACCAGTGCCGCATTGCTGTGGATGCGCGATAAAGGCGCGGTACCGTATGCCTACACCGCCAATTTGGGACAACCGGATGAAGACGACTACGAAGCTATTCCTCGAAAAGCCAAAGAATACGGCGCAGAAAATGCACGACTGATCGATTGCCGCAAACAGCTCGCTGCCGAAGGCATCACCGCCATTCAATGTGGCGCATTCCATATCACTACAGCGGGCGCAACCTACTTTAACACCACGCCGCTCGGCCGCGCGGTGACCGGCACTATGCTCGTGGCTGCGATGAAAGAAGACGATGTGAACATCTGGGGCGACGGTTCCACCTACAAAGGCAACGACATTGAGCGTTTCTACCGCTACGGCCTGTTGGTCAATCCAAGCCTGCGCATTTACAAACCGTGGTTGGATCAAGATTTCATCCACGAGCTCGGCGGTCGTGCAGAAATGTCCGCGTACATGAACACGCATGGCTTTGAATACAAAATGTCGGCGGAAAAAGCCTACTCCACCGATTCCAATATGCTTGGCGCGACGCATGAAGCCAAAGACTTGGAGCACCTCAACAACAGCAATCACATTGTACAGCCGATCATGGGTGTCGCATTCTGGGACGAAGATGTCGCCGTGCCGCGCGAAGAAGTCACCGTACGTTTTGAAGAAGGCATACCTGTTGCGCTCAACGGCAAAACCTTTGACGACGCCGTAGCGATGTTTGTAGAAGCCAACCGCATTGGTGGTCGCCACGGTCTGGGCATGTGCGATCAAATCGAAAACCGCATCATCGAAGCCAAATCACGAGGCATCTACGAAGCCCCAGGCATGGCATTGCTGCACATCGCCTACGAACGTCTCGTGACCGGCATTCACAACGAAGACACCATCGAACAATACCGCATCCACGGCATGCGCCTCGGTCGCCTGCTGTACCAAGGCCGCTGGTTTGATCCGCAAGCCCTCATGCTACGCGAAACCGCACAGCGCTGGGTCGCGCGCGCAGTCACCGGTGAAGTCACCCTCGAATTACGCCGTGGTAACGACTACTCGATTCTCAACACCACCTCGCCGAATCTGACCTACCATCCAGAACGTCTGTCGATGGAAAAAGTAGAGAAAGCGCCGTTCCACCCGAGCGATCGCATTGGCCAACTCACCATGCGTAATCTCGATATTCTCGATACGCGTGACAAACTCGCGATCTATACCCAGACCGGCTTGCTGATTGCGGGTAATGATGTGGCATTGCCGCAGTTGGGGAAAGCGGAAGAGTAAGCCAACACGGAATGAAATAAATAAAAACGCCATGCGAATCGTTAAGCATGGCGTTTAATTTTTTGGGTGATTCAGTTCAACACGCTGGGGAATGGATTTTTACCAAAAAATGCTCGAACATATCGTCCAGCTTGAAGTTTAAGCCCAGCTCGTTGAGCGGGTGCAAAACACTTGGTTGGTGATGCGTTCGCTATCAACTAGTACGCCGTCACAGTCAAAAATGATGAGCTGTGGTTGATCGAAAAATGATGTTGTCATTCGGGCTCCAGATGTTGGGCGTTACGAAGCCCAACGCTGAGCGTTGGACTTAAGGGTGGTTGGGTTGTGAGGGGTGTTTTATTTTGACCACGTCGCAATAAAATAAAACCACGCGACCACGATCACCAGCCACACAATCAATAATGCGATTTTGAGTGGGCTGCGCTTTTTGGGTGCAGCGTTGGAGGTGTCGTCGTCGGATGTCGGGGTGTTGGGGCTGGGCGTGGTGTTCATTCTGTCTCCTGTATGGGGGTTCTGCAATTTTAGAACGGCATTCCGCCGCCACCTTTGCCGCCCATCATGTTTTTCAGGCCGCGCATGCCACCCATCATTTTCATCATTTTGCCCATGCCGCCGCCGTGGAATTTTTTCATCACGTCGCGCATTTGCTCGTACTGTTTGAGCATTTTGTTGACTTCTTGCACCTGCAGGCCGGCGCCTTGGGCGATGCGGCGTTTGCGGCTGGCTTTGATGAGGTCGGGTTTGCTGCGTTCGAGCGGGGTCATGCTGTTGATGATGCCTTCGATGCGGCGCAGTTGTTTTTCTGCCGCGTCGGTATCGATGTTGCCTTTGCCTTGCGTGAGCTGAGCAGGCAGTTTGTCGATGAGTGAGGATACGCCGCCCATATTGCGCATTTGACCGAGTTGTTCTTTGAAGTCGTTGAGGTCAAAGGCTTTGCCGGATTTGATTTTTTTGGCGAATTGTTCCGCCTTTTCCATGTCGACGTTTTTGTGCGCTTCTTCAACGAGAGACACGATGTCGCCCATGCCGAGAATGCGCTGCGCCATGCGGTCTGGGTGAAATGATTCGAGGCCGTGGAGTTTTTCGGATACGCCGACGAATTTGATTGGTTTGCCGGTGACGTGGCGTACGGAGAGTGCTGCGCCGCCGCGTGAGTCACCGTCGAGTTTGGTCAGTACCACGCCGGTGAGCGGCAGTGCGTCGTTGAAGGCTTTGGCGGTGTTGACCGCGTCTTGCCCCGCCATCGCGTCGATGACGAATAGGGTTTCGATCGGTTTGAGCTGCGCATGCAGCGCAGAGATTTCGTTCATCATGGCTTCGTCAATGCCGAGGCGACCTGCGGTGTCGACGAGGAGTACGTCGATGAAGTGTTTTTTTGCGTAGTCCACCGCTGCTGCTGCGATGTCGGCTGGTTTTTGATCCGGTGTGGATGGGAAAAATTCTGCGCCGACTTGCTGTGTGACGTTTTGTAGCTGCAAAATCGCGGCGGGGCGATAGACGTCACAGGAGACTGTGAGGACTTTTTTCTTTTGCTCGGACAGTATTTTGGCGAGCTTACCCACGGTGGTGGTTTTGCCCGCGCCTTGTAGGCCGGCCATGAGGATGACTGCTGGCGGCTGTGTGGCGAGGTTGAGCTCGACGGCTTTGGCGTTATATTCGCCGCCGATGAGTGCGACCATTTCGTTGTGTACGATGCCGACGAGGGCTTGGCCGGGGGTGAGGCTGCTGATGACTTCTTCGCCAAGGGCTTTTTCTTTGACTTTGGCGACGAAATCGCGCACGACGGGCAGGGCGACGTCGGCTTCGAGCAGCGCCATGCGTACTTCGCGCAGCATTTCTGCGGTGTTTTCTTCGGTCAGGCGCGCTTGGCCGCGCATGGTTTTCAGAATTTTACTGAAGCGTGAGCTGAGGTTGTCGAGCATGGTGATCCTGTGAGGGCTATGTTAATTCAATGCGTTGATTTTATGCACATGGCGGCAGTATGGTTGGATTCAAGCCTTTTGCAATGTGAATTCAGTACGCGAGATGATTGTGCAAAAATAAACTGTTACAATACAAAAAATGTCATGCGTGTCTTTGCGTGATCGCGGCGGGCATGGTGTCTGCTGCGGTACGGTGAAGATTTTGATATCGGAAATGCGATGGGTCTTTTGCACAACTCTTTCTCTTTTAAACAGCCATTATTGTACCCAATGTCGAGAGTGATGTTGGGTTTTCTCGCGTTGCTCGGCTGGCCGTTGATGGCGCTCGCCCAAAGTGCAATGCCGCCTGTGCACGGGGTGTGGTTTGATATTCATTTGGTCGCGGCGACATTGACGACGGGTGTGTTTCTCGTGGCGTTGCTGCTGGCGGTGGTGGTGTACGCACAGGCCAAGCATTTGCACAATGCGAATGAGTTGATCCATGAGGATAAAAATAGCTGGACATCACGCTTGCCGCCAATGTTGGCGATGGAGCGCTTGTTGGTTCGTGTGCTGACGCTGGGTTTTATATTGTTGAGTGGTTTGATTTTGACCGGAATGTTTTTCGGTGAGGCGGTCTGGGGTGCGCCGTTGAAATGGAATCACAAAACACTATTTACCATTTTGTCTTGGCTTGTGATCGCAGTGTTGCTTTTAGGGCGCAGATTGCGCGGCTGGCGTGGATTGATGTTGGTGCGCTCGACGATAATTGGTTTCGTCCTCTTGTTTTTAGCTTATGCGGGCACACATTTTGTTATGGATGTACTGTTGCATCGCACTACTTAAATCAATCATGAAATATATTATTCTGCTGGTCATTTTTGGCATCATCTTTTCTGCGCTGTATCAAAAATGGCGCAGCATCCCGCCGCAAACCAAGCAAATGTGGGCTATGTTGTTTGGTGCGGCGAAGATGGCGCGTCAGGCAAAAAAACGAATGCGTGAGCAAGCTGGTGTTAATCCGACACAGACCGAGTCCAGCTCAGGCGCGTCGCCGTTTGACTTTCCGTACCCCAATCAGCAAACAACCGCCTCATCGACTGGCAAAGCAGTCTATAAAATGCAAGCCTGCCAAAAATGCGGCTTGCACGTACCCGAAAATGAAGGCGTGATGGTGCGTGGACAATTCTATTGCTGCGCGGAGCATGCGCAATGAGCGGTAGCAACGCGCTCAAAATAGACAATAACGGCTGGTGCGCGCAAGCGACGCAGCAGCCATCTCCTAACTACGACGCGCGGCCTGATGGCGCAACCATTAGCCTGATTGTCATTCACAACATCAGCTTGCCGCCGCGAGAATTTGGTGGAGAGTGGATTACCGACCTGTTTCTCAATCGCCTCAATCCCGCTGCGCATCCCTACTTCGCCGCCATCCACAATGTCGAAGTCTCATCACATTTTCTGATTCGTCGCGATGGGCAACTGATTCAATACGTCTCCACCGAAGATCGCGCATGGCATGCCGGCGCATCCAACTGGCGTGGGCAAGCGCGCTGTAATGACTTCTCAATAGGAATTGAATTAGAAGGCTGTGATGACAAGCCATTCACACACAAACAATATACAGTGCTGGCACAATTGACACAAACGTTGCGAAAACGCCACCCCAATATTAATAGCGTCGCAGGACACAGCGAAATCGCGCCGCAGCGAAAAACCGATCCTGGTGCGTGTTTTGAATGGGCTCGATATGAACAACAAGCGGGTATCGAAAACAAAATGAGAAAAACCCACACACAGAGAAAATAAGCTAACTCAATGATTTAAATAATATAATCAAAAATAGCTAAATAAAAATCACAAATAAATGACAAAAGCATGAAAATGCTGTTGACAAACCCACTGAACGAGTTCATAATTTCAATTCTTCGCTGCACGCAAAAGCGTGATGCAGAAGGGAAGAGAAAGTTAAGCGCTGATTAAGTTTAAAAAATAAATTTAAAAAAATGCTTGACGGGGTTAAAAAAGTAG
>CAYPYQ010000393.1:0-5842 GCA_964414735.1 uncultured Hydromonas sp. | reverse complement strand
TCCACCCGCGCACGAAATGCGTTGGACATCACATTGTCCTTGGTCTTCGCACCCAAAACCAACGCAGCACGCTGCTGCGGCGCGGCCATCGACATAGCCCAGCGTGGAGTGGACGGGTAATCGTGTATAATTGGCATGACCGTCACCGCAATACACAAGACAGCGCACAGCACCGTCAGCCACAATACGAACCCCAATCGCTGACACACATTCATACTGATATTCATGGAGGCATTGTAAATCATTCGCCATCGCCTTCACAATATTTCGACATCTGTGCGCTATGATGATGCCTAATTAACCACTTTTAGACACTGGATAACGACAAATGGCCATTCAATGGTTCCCCGGACACATGAATTCCGCGCGCAACAAAGCCGCCGAAACCATGGAAATCACCGACCTCGTGATCGAGGTCGTCGATGCGCGCTGCCCGATGGCATCCTCGAATCCGATGGTGGAGGAAATGCGCCTGTTTCGCCAGCGTCCGTGCCTGAAAATTTTAAACAAAGCCGATTTGGCCGATCCAAAAATCACGCAGCAGTGGCTGGATCATCTCAATGCGCAGAGCAATACCCGCGCGATTGCCATGAATACCAAAAATCCGGGCGCAGTCGGACAGATTTTACCGACCTGTCGCCAACTCGCCCCGCATCGCAATGATGCGAGCAAACCGTTGCGCATGATGATCATGGGTGTGCCCAACGTCGGCAAATCCACGCTGATGAACGCCCTGCTCAAGCGCCGTGTGGCCAATGTCGGTGACGAACCCGCCGTAACCAAAACCCAGCAGCGCATCGAACTGTCCAGCGACATGGTGTTGACCGATACGCCGGGCATGCTCTGGCCGAAAATCGAACTGGAATCGGACGGCCTGATGCTCGCCGCCAGCCATGCCATCGGTGTGAACGCCTACTACGAGGACGAAGTCGCCATTTTCATTGCGGATATTGTACGCACTCGCTATCCGCAGACACTGGTCAATCGTTACAAAATCAAAGGTATTGACGAGCTGGACGATGTCGGCATCATCGAGCATGTCGCCGCCTATCGCGGCTACCGCGCCAAAGGCAGCAAAATTGACTTTGAAAAAGCCGCGCATACCTTGCTGCAAGACTACCGTGACGGCGTACTGGGCAACATCACGCTCGAAACGCCGGAGAGCCGCGCGCAAATACTCACCGCGCACGCCGAGCAACAGCGCATCAAGGCTGAGCAAAAAGCCGAACGCGAACGTAAGCGTCACGAATTTTTACAAAAAAATCGCCGCAGTCACAGCGAAGATGACAACGACAGCAGCGACGGATAATATCAACGCACTCAAAAAGGAGAACCACCGACAATGCGCCATAAAATCACATTTCTATTCAAAGATTTTCTAAAAAGCGAGCAATCATCCGGCATTGTGCTGATCCTCGCTACGATTATTTCCCTATTGATCTCCAATTCCGCGTGGGGCGAGAGCTACACACATTTTTGGCACACCAAAGTGGGCTTTGATAATGGCGTGATCCATCTAAACCACAGCGTCGAGCACTGGGTAAACGATGCGTTGATGGCAATTTTTTTCCTGCTGATCGGTCTGGAAGTTGAGCGTGAAATTTACGCGGGTGAGTTATCTGATCTTAAAAACGCCATGCTGCCGATTTTCGCGGCCATCGGCGGGATGCTGATTCCGGCGGGGTTTCACTATCTATTCAATGCCGGCACACCGACGCAAGGCGGCTTTGGCATTCCGATGGCGACTGATATCGCTTTTGCGCTGGGCGTTTTGGCTTTATTGGGTGATCGCGTGCCGATGAGTCTGAAAATTTTCTTAACCGCGCTGGCGATCATCGACGATCTCGGTGCGATTTTGATTATCGCCCTGTTTTACGTCGGCGATTTTTCCGCACTGAATTTCGGCCTGTCGATGGCGATTTTCGCCCTGCTGCTGGTGTTCAACCGTATGGGGGTGCGCAATCTCTGGTTCTACTTCATCCCGGGGATTTTGATGTGGTATTTCATGTTCCAATCCGGCGTTCATGCAACGCTGGCGGGCGTTTTACTGGCGTTTGCCATCCCGTTTGGTAACGGCGACGAGCATTCGCCATCCTACCATTTGCAGCACATGCTGCATAAACCGGTGGCATTCATCATCATGCCGATTTTTGCGCTGGCCAATACCGGCATTGCGCTCTCGGGTAACTGGGTTGAGGGCTTGAGCAGCGCGAACAGTCTGGGGATTTCCACCGGCCTGCTGCTGGGTAAACCGATCGGCGTAGTGCTGATGAGCCTACTCGCCATCAAATTGGGGCTGTCGAAATTGCCTGACTCGGTTACTTGGCGTCACATCCTCGGCGCAGGATTTTTGGCGGGGATTGGTTTTACCATGTCGATTTTCATTACCCTGCTCGCATTCAATGATGCCGAAACGGTGCAAATCTCGAAAATCACCGTGCTGTTTACCTCGCTAATCGCGGGGGTGATCGGCTATCTGATTTTGCGTAGCACGCCGAAAGTGGCGGACGCAGATAACGTTTAAATCGTTTGAAAAAAGCCTCATCATTCGATGAGGCTTTTTGATATCCATATAAATCTCGTATCAATCTTCTTTGAAAATTTCCTGTTGACCGGCCTGCTTGGCCAACATATTTTTCAGCATTTCGATGCGCTGCTTCGGCGACATTTGCGGCGCTTGTTTAGACGGGTCGCGTTCATGATGCGGCAGTCCGTGGTGCATTTCTTTGATGAAACGCGAGGCTTGGCGGTTTTCAAAATCACGTCCGCGGCGGCGTTTTTGACACCAGGTGATGTGCAGTGAAAGTCGCGCACGGGTGATGCCGACGTACATCAGACGGCGCTCTTCCTCAATGCGCACGGGGTCTTCGAGCAGCTCCTCGCGCGACATGTGCGGCAGCAGGCCTTCCTCCACACCGACCAAAAACACGTGCGGATACTCCAGCCCTTTGGACGCGTGCAATGTGGACAAGCGCACCGCATTGTCCTCGCCTTCGCTTTTATCCATCATGCTCATGATGACCATGGATTGAATCACCACCGCAAGCGACAGATCGTCCTCGGTCACGCGACGTTTGATCCAGCCAACGAAATCGGTGACGTTGCTCCATTTATTTTGCGCTTGACGATCGTCAAAGTGGTCGTATAAATAGCGCTCATACGCAATGGTTTTGAGTAGTTCATCGAGCAGCGCCCCCGCCTCTTCACCTTTGCTTTGCTCGGCGCGCGCTTCAAATTCGTTAATCAATTCGCCAAAAAGCTGTAATGGTTCCAACTGCCGTGGCGTGGCGCGATTGGCAAAGCCCAGCTCAAACGAGGCTTCAAATAACGATGTATTGCGCTCGCCCGCATACGCACCGAGCTGCTCCAGCGTTGCCGCGCCCACACCGCGCTTAGGCGTAGTCACCGCGCGAATAAACGCTGGATCGTCCTTGACATTATTCATCAGGCGAAAATACGCCATCAGATCGCGAATCTCCGCGCGATCAAAAAATGACTGACCGCCCGACATCACATAGGGGATGCGCTCTTTGCGCAGGTATTGCTCAAACACGCGTGCTTGGTGATTGCCACGGTACAAAATCGCATAGTCGGAAAATTTCGCCTGATGCGCGATTTTGTGCGCTTGCAAACGCATGATCACACTCTGCGCCTCCTGCTCCTCGTTCTCCATTGGGATCACGCGGATTGCTTCGCCCTCGCCGTACTCCGACCAGAGTTTTTTCTCAAACAGTTTCGGATTATTGGCAATCACCGCATTGGCCGCATTCAAAATTCGCTCGGTCGAGCGGTAATTTTGCTCCAGCTTGATGACCTTGATGCGCGGAAAATCCGTTTGCAACAATTTCAAATTATCCAGCGTCGCACCGCGCCACGCATAAATCGCCTGATCGTCATCACCCACCGCGGTGAACATCGCGCGCTCGCCCGCAAGCAGCTTAATCAGCGCGTACTGACACGCGTTCGTATCCTGATACTCATCCACGAGAATGTAGCGAATTTTCGCTTGCCAACGCGCACGTACTTCATCATTGTCACGCAACAATTCCACCGGCAAACGAATCAAATCATCAAAATCCACCGCCTGATACGCCTGTATCGTCGCGTTGTAATTCACATACACCCGCGCCGCCTGCAACTCATTCGGCTCATGTGCCAAAGCCAGCGCCTGCTCGGGCGAAATCAGCGCATTTTTCCACAACGAGATCGTACTCTGTACCGATTTGAGCAAACCCTTGTCCGTAGTGGCGCACAACTCCTGCAAAATCGAAAAGCAATCATCCGCATCGAGAATGGAGAATTTTTCCTTCAGCCCCAAATGCTTACCCTCGGCACGCAAAAATTTCACGCCGAAGGAGTGAAAGGTCGAGATATTCAGATGCTTGATCGACGCATCGGCATTATTACCCAGCAGCTTCACCACACGCTCGGCCATTTCCTTCGCCGCCTTGTTTGTGAACGTCACCGCCAAAATATGCTTGGCCTCGTAGCCGCAGCCCTGTATCAGATGCGCGATTTTGCGCGTGATCACGCCCGTCTTGCCACTGCCCGCTCCAGCCAGCACCAAGCACGGCCCACCCATATAATCAACGGCGGCCTGTTGTTGCGGATTCAGAGTGTTTTTTGGCGACTTCATACGGATGATTGAGATAAAGCAATAAAAAAGCACTCGTCAAACTTCAGCGAGTGCATTGTTTTTTGAACGGGTGCTATTTTAACTGGAATACCGTCCAATCGCTATGCCAAACATCATATTTCAACTAAGGCAATTTCCTTCAATACGAAAATAATTGCACTGTCTATCATCCGCACACCTTTGATTAAACTTCTAGGAGCGCATGATGAGCTTTCAATTATTTTTATCCATGGCCGCCTTTGCTTTGGCCTCATCCATCAGCCCAGGACCGGTAAATGTCGTGTCGGTCACATTGGGTGTGAAGCATGGATTTCGCGCAGCGATGCGGCATGTGAGTGGTGCAACGATTGGCTTTACCTTACTACTTTTGATCATCGGTTTAGGTGTAAATGCACTGTTGTGGCGTTTCCCTGCTTTGACCAATGGCATTAAATGGGCGGGGGTGGCCTTTCTTCTGTACATGGCTGTGCAATTGGCACGCGATGATGGCAATATCAGCGAATCGAAACACACGCGTCAGTCATCGTATTGGCACGGCGCGCTGATGCAATGGCTCAACCCAAAAGCATGGCTGGCCTCGATTGCAGGTATGGGGGCTTATACGGGCAATGGAGAGACGCGTTTGGTATTGCAATTTACCTTAATTTATTTTGTCGTTTGTTACGCGTCATTGGCGGTTTGGGCGTATGCAGGTGCTTACTTAAAGCGCTATTTGCAAAATCCACGTCATATGCGTTGGTTCAATCGCACGATGTCAGCACTATTGGTACTCAGTTACGTGTATTTGATTGTTGCAGACTAAGGTCAAATTGCTCGATACTGCGCCGGTGTGGCGGCAACCAAGCGTTTGAACTGCCGCTGAAAGTGCGCTTGGTCGGCAAACCCCGCATCCAGCGCAATTTGCGCGAGCGGATCACCGGCTTTGAGCCGCTGTTGCGCATACAAAATGTGGCTGTTGGTCAAATAGGCATGCGGTGTCATGCCGTGGTAGGCTTTGAATGTGCGAATAAGATAGGATTTACTCAACCCCGATGCCGCACAAATTGCCTCCAGCGTGAGGTTATTGGTGCAATGCGTATGAATGAACTGCGCCGCCTGCTCCAAACGCGCATTGTGCAGGGTTTGCTCGAGCGGAACAAACTCCAATTGCTGATGCAATAGAACAAAAAATTCAACCAAAGCACTGTGCTTGAACAACTCATCCAA
>CAYPYQ010000392.1:0-2551 GCA_964414735.1 uncultured Hydromonas sp. | reverse complement strand
ATTTTATAATTTCGGATATAGAAATTATGTTCAATAAACTCGAAGCCCTCAAAACCTTCTGCATCTGTGCAGACACGCTGCAATTTAAAGAAACCGCACATCGCATGGCTGTTTCGCCGCCTGTGGTGACACGCACCATTGCCGAGCTGGAAGATCATTTGGGCGAAGCCCTATTTCAGCGTAATACCCGCCAAGTTAAACTCACTGCATTTGGCGAGCAATTTTTGCCACAGGCTCAACAATTACTGGAGGAAAGTGAGCGGCTATTCGCCCCCGCGCAACGCCGCCATGCCGAGGAAATGAGCGGGCTGGTGCGTATTGCCGTGCCCATTTTGCCGGATAACGATGTCGTACTGGCCGAACTGATCCCTGCACTAAGCGCCTATCCAAATCTGATCCTCGATTGGCGCGTCGATTCGGTACGGCAAAACGTGGTCGAATCACAGATTGATTTGGGTATACGCATCGGCAATCCAACGGATAATCGCCTGATTATCCGCCGCGTCGGCACGGTGGGCGAAAAAATCGTCGCGGCACCGAGCTTAATTGAACGCGTGGGTCTGCCCAAGGACATCCAAGCACTGCAACAGTACTTCCCGCTCTGTGGCAGCGTTGATGCCAATACGGGGCGTCTATGGTCGTGGTATATCAATGAGCAATTGCAATTTACCCCGCGCCAACCCGCATTTATCGCCGCAGATATGTACAGCGGATTACAAGCCACTCGCTCAGGTTTGGTTTTCTCACACCAGCTCGATTGGTTGTGTGACCCCTATTTAGCTACGGGCGATCTGGTGGAGATTTTTGCTGAAATCCCCAAAATGCGCTGGCCGATTTATGTTTACCGTCCGCAACAGACCGTCACGCCAACGCGGGTAAAAGTAGTGTTTGATATACTGGTAGACATCCTGATGCGACGGTATTACAGCGGGGAGAACTCGATTACTCTTTCCCGATAATACTCATCTATACGGGGATCAACGTTTTCTGCCAAATGAATTACCGAATGTGCTGGGCAGTGTTTAAAGGCGCAGCCATACAGTCGGCAAAATCCGCCTGCATCTGTGCCATCCGGTCACTATCTATCCCCATTGAGGAAAAAAATGCCAGTGGTGGGTTATATCGCATACCCACGTATAAGGCACTGGCTTTCATCGGGCTAAGTACTTCATCCATCGTGCTGCGAATCAGCCCCTCATGACTGTAGGTGAACTCACTCGCACCAGCGGTAGTCACCACCTGCATTTCCTTACCTTTCAAAGCCGTCCCTTCGGGACCGAATGCCCAACCATACGCCCAAACCAAATTTAAATAGGCTTTGAGCATCGGCGTGAGATTGAACCAATGCGTTGGGTACAGATAAACGATGCGATCGGCTGCTTCATGTGCCTGCTGCTCAGCGGCAACATCAATGCGGCTGGCATCATCGCCGTACAAGGTCTCAAGATTACGAACCGTCACATCAACGGTATTTTCCGCAACCTGTTGCAAGGCTTTGATGGCGACCGATTGCTCAGGATACGGGTGGGAAACAATCACTAAAGTTTTCATAAATTCCTTTAATTCAAATAATTACATTGAAATGCCTTCGACAATGAACGCATCGGTTTGGGCTGCAGCATGACGATAGCCGATAATGCTTTGATATTCCGGCGACTCGTACCACGCACGCGCCGCCTCCATGCTGTCAAAGCGCAGAACAACAATACTGCCCTGTGGTGGCGTGCCCTCACGGGCATCAATCGTGCCGCCACCTACTAACAACGTACCGTGATAAGCCTTCAGTATATCGGCCACCTTAGCTCGGTAGGGTTGCATGCCTTCAGGGTTGTGAATGGCAACATCAAAAATAAAATAAGCGGGATTGCTCATGACTTTTCCTTTCAGATCAGCAATATTGATTTAAAACTCCTGTCGCGTCGGACGCAGCGTAATTTCGTTAATTGCTACATCGTCAGGCTGCTCAATGGCATAGGCGACCGCACGCGCTACCGAATCGGCAGGAATTTCCACCGCTTCGTAGAATGCCTGCATGGCGGCACTGGCTTGCTCATCACTGCTGCCGAATTTCAATTCGCTGGCCACCGCACCCGGATACAAGGTGGTGACGCGGATGTTGTCATTGGCCACTTCCATACGCAGCCCTTCGCTGATGGCTTTGACCGCAAACTTGGTCGCGCTGTACACCGTGCCCAAGCCACCGGATACGCGCAAACCTGCAACCGATGACAGATTGATAATGTGTCCACTCTTTTGCGCCTGCATCGTCGGCAATACGGCTGCGATGCCGTACAGCACGCCTTTCACATTCACATCAATCATCTGATCCCACTCATCTACCTTGAGTTTGGCCATCGGAGCCATGGGCATAACCCCTGCGTTGTTGATAAGCACATCCACCCGACCAAACTGGGCAATCGCTTGCTGCACCAAATGCGCCACGTCATCGCGTCGGCTCACATCGGTGGCAACGGCCAGTGCCTGCCCACCAGCAGATTGAATATCATTCACCAACTGCTGTAAACGTTCGGCACGGCGTGCGCCCAACACG
>CAYPYQ010000391.1:0-5339 GCA_964414735.1 uncultured Hydromonas sp. | reverse complement strand
TGGTTGCGCTGCTCTCCATTCCGCCGAATTACCCGAAAATCAATGAGGGACAATTGCGCGTCACCGTTATGGATGTGGGGCAGGGCACGGCGGTGCTGCTGCAAACCGCGCAGCAAAACTGGCTGTACGACGCGGGGCCGCAGTACAGCAGCGATGCCGACGCGGGTGCGCGCGTGATTGTGCCGCATCTGCGCTACATCGGCGTGCAGCAGATCGACACGCTGGTGCTCTCGCACAACGACCGCGATCATACGGGCGGCGCGGCGAGTATCGTCCATGCGTTGCCAGTGAAGCGGATTTTAACCTCGCTCACGGAAGGGCAGTTAAATGAAATTGGTTTGACGCAGATCGCACATGAGTCCTGTATTTCTGGACAACAGCAGCAGTTTGACGGTATTCACATGGCCGTATTTTCACCCGATAATGCCACGCTCAACGATGCGCAATCCTCGGATAATCAAAAAAGCTGCGTGCTGCGATTTGCGGTCAATCAACCGAGTGCCAACGGCTTGAACAGCATACTGTTGACCGGTGATATGGATATGTTGGCGGAGGCCAAGCTGGTGGTTGACCCGATGAGACAATCCGCCAATACAACTGATGAAACAGCACTACGCACGGTTCACGCCGACACCGGATTGCCACTGCGCAGCGACATACTCATCATGCCGCACCACGGCAGTGACGGCAGTTCCAGCGCGCCGCTGATCGCCGCCGTTTCCCCGAAAATCGCGGTAGCGCAGGCGGGTAAATACAATGCCTTCAAACATCCGCGTGACATCGTACTCGAACGCTACCAAGCCGCCGGTGCGCAAGTGTGGCGTACCGACACGCAATATGCGCATGTGTTTTGGCTGGGCGCGCGTGGCGGTGATGAGTCATCGGTTTTGCAAATGACAAAGTGAATTACCCAAATATCGGTGAAATCTCTGGAAACTAAAAATCGGCGTAGAATGAGCGGCTAAGACGCACAGTTCAATCTATTTTTTGATTTTTATGAATCCCACCGCTGCCCTCTCCTCCGAACATTTAAAAAAATACGTCCCGTGGTTAGTCGCCATTGCTTTATTTATGGAGCAATTGGATGCGACGATCGTCAATACGGCTGTGCCCAGCATGGCTCAGAGCCTGAATGTGACACCGCTGAGCCTGAAAGCGGTGGTGGCCAGTTATATTCTCAGTTTGGCTGTTTTTATCCCGATCAGTGGTTGGCTGGCGGATCGCTATGGTACGCGGCGAGTGTTTGGTAGCGCGGTGGCCATTTTTACCTTTGCGTCGGTGCTGTGTGGGCTGGCGGTGAATGTACCGATGCTGGTGGCCGCACGGTTGTTGCAAGGCGTTGGCGGAGCGATGATGATGCCGGTCGGACGTTTGGCCATATTGCGCACATTTCCGAAGGATCAATTGCTCACCGCCATGAATTTTGTGATCATTCCCGCCTTGATTGGTCCGCTGCTCGGGCCAACCGTAGGCGGTTTGATCGTGCATCTGTTCACGTGGCGCGACATTTTTTTCATCAATCTGCCCATCGGATTTTTCGCCCTGTATATGATTTATCGGCATATGCCGGATTACTATGGTGAGGAATCGCGCCCGCTGGATACGCTGGGCTTTGTGCTGTTTGGTGTAGGAACCGCACTGTTGTCATGGGTTTTGGAGGTGTTTGGCGAACATGGCAGCAGCATGGCGGAGGTCGGTGGACTGACCGTATTGGCGGTACTGATGTTGGCCGGATATTGGTGGCATTCGCAACGGATTGAGTATCCTTTGCTGCGCATGGGTTTATTTCAAACGCGTACCTTTCGCATCGCCATATTGGGTGGCTTTGTGACGCGTCTGAGTATCGGCGGGATGCCGTTTCTACTGCCGCTGCTCTATCAGGTCGGCTTGGGTATGCCCGCGTGGAAATCCGGTATGCTGATGATGCCCGCAGCACTCGCGGCCATGAGTATGAAAGCCATTGCCAAAAATGTACTCACTCGTTTTGGCTATCGGCGCGTACTGGTATGGAATACCGTTTTGATTGGCATCACCATTTCCGCATTTGCTATGATTGACCAGCAATCACCGCTGTGGTTGATCGTGATGCTGGGCTTGTGTCAGGGTTTGTTTAACTCATTACAATTTTCCAGCATGAACTCGATGGCATATGCGGATTTACCCACCAGTGATGTAAGTATGGGCAGCACCATTTCCAGCTCGTTTCAACAAATTTCCATGAGCTTCGGTTTGGCGATGGGCTCATTGACCACAGCATGGTTTCTGAACGGCATATCACAAAGCAACCAAACCGCCGTTACCGCGGCGATTCATCATGCACTGATCGTTCTCGGTATCCTCAGCATGCTGTCCTCCGTGTCTTTCTGGGGTTTGCACCCGAATGATGGCGAGAGTGTGAGCAAAGGCGTCAGGCGCGGATAGCGACCCGTGCGCAAGACTATGAGCCAATGCAACTCGAATGCACAATACCTATGAAACAACTGCTGATTTTCTACCACAGCCAAACGGGCCATAACGAACGTCTCGCGCAAGCGGCGTACGACGGCGCGTGCGCGTTGAACCAAACCTTAGAATCGGATGAACGTGTCCGAATTTTATTCAAAATGGCTCGCGACGTAACGCTCGATGATCTCACCCAATCCGACGCATGGCTGATCGCCACGCCGGAGAATTTCGGCTATATGGCGGGCGAAATCAAAGCGGTGTTTGACCGCAGCTACAATCAAATTCGCGAGCAAACCGCCGGACGCAGTTATGGCCTGATGATCAGCTGTGACAACGATGGGCGCGGTGCGGCGAGCGCGATTGCGCGCATCATGGTTGGCTACAGTATGCGATTGGTGCAGCCGGAATTGATCGTGCGTGGCAGTGCGGTGACGGATGAGGATGTGCAGCGGGCGTATGAGTTGGGGCAGTATATCTTAGGCAGTGTGGCAATCGGGTTGTGAAAAAGCGATATGATGTGCCAACACAATGAGGTTTAGTGTGAGGAAACAATCAAGAAAAACGGCTCAAAAGATTCGAGGTGAAGCGCATGTTTGAACAATCAACGAAGTTGTCCTCGCTCAGTCCGAACAAGGTTTTTTTAAGTCGGGATTTGGATCTGTGCGATTCGAACGGTCTAATCGAGTCAACAGTGACAGTACTCATTGGCCAGCCATACGAAACGGCAACGGGTGAGTGGTCGTGTGCTTATCAAATTCTCGGGATCGCTGAATTAGATGGTGCGGTGTATCGGGTGATGGGCGTGGACTCGGTGCAGGCGTTGGTGAATGCGTTTACGGTCATCGAGGCGACGCTATCAGGAACCGATGTAGTCAAACGTGGCTTACTGCGCTGGTGCGGGCAGCATCAACCGCCGTTTTTAAGATAGCTCTAGCACTTGCTCAATGGTTTCCAACTCCTCATGCAGTGCCAACCACTGCTCCTCCAGTTCAGCGATTTGCGCGGTGAGTTCGCTGTTGCGGCGCACGGCAGTGGCGAGTTGGTCTTTGTGCTCGGGTGCGTAGGCGGCTTCGGAGGCGAGCCAGTTTTGCAGTTCGGTGTTTTCCTTTTGTGCGGCTTCGAGCTGTTTTTCTAATTTTTCTAGTTTTTGCTTGAGCGGCTTTTGTGCAGCGTTCAGCGCATTGCGGCGCTGGGCGGCTTGTTGGCGCGCTTCTTTTTTGTTTTGTGAGGATTCGTTCTCACCATTTTCATTATTGGGGTCGGTTTTTTTGTCGTGGGCGCTTTGTTTGAACAGTTGCCAGCTTTGCGCGCACCACGCACGGTAGTCATCCAGATCGCCTTCAAACGGTTTGACCGTGCCGTCGGCGACGAGCCAGAAATCATCCACGCAGTTGGCCAGTAAACTACGGTCGTGCGAGACAACGATCAGTGCGCCGTTAAACTGTTGGAGAGCGACGGTGAGTGCGTGGCGCATATCGAGGTCGAGGTGATTGGTCGGCTCGTCGAGCAGTAGCAGATGCGGTTTTTGCCAAATCAACAGTGCGAGTGCAAGGCGGGCTTTTTCACCGCCGGAGAAATCGCGGATGGATTCGGTGACGCGCTCGCCCTGAAAGTGAAAGCCGCCGAGGTAGTTGCGCAGAATTTGCCAGTTTTCATCGGGTGCGAGTTTTTGCATGTGCCACAGCGGGGATTCGTCTTCGCGCAGGGTGTCGAGGTGCTGCTGTGAGAAGTAGCCGATGCGCAGGTTTTGTGCGGTAGTGATCGTGCCGGTGAGCGGTGTTAGCTCTTGTGCAAGGGCTTTGATGAGCGTGGATTTACCCGCGCCGTTCATGCCGAGCAGACCGATGCGGTCGTGACTTTGAATGCTGAAGGCGACTTTTTGCAGCAGCGGTTTGTCGCCATAGCCGAGGCTGATGCCGTCGGTTTGCATCAAGGGATTGGGCAAATCGTTCAGCTCGGCGAACTCGAAAGTAAACGGTGAATCCAGATGCGCGGGTGCGATGAGTTCGAGTCGATCGAGGGCTTTGATGCGGCTTTGCGCTTGACGCGCTTTGGTCGCTTTGGCGCGGAATCGGTCAATATAGCTTTGCAAATGCGCGATGTGGCGTTGCTGTTGTGCGTATTGCGCTTGCTGTTGGAGCAGGCGCTCGGCACGTGTGCGTTCAAACTGGGTGTAGTTGCCTTTGTAGCTGGTGAGCGTTTGCTGTGCAACCTCAATCGTGTGCGTACACAGCGCATCGAGGAAATCTCGGTCGTGCGAGATGATGAGCTGAGTTGCAGGGTGGCTTTTGAGGTATTGTTCCAGCCACAGTACGGTATCCAAGTCCAAATGGTTGGTCGGTTCGTCCAACAGCAATAAATCCGAACGGCACATCAGCGCGCGTGCAAGGTTCAGTCGCATGCGCCAGCCGCCGGAGAAGGAACTCACGGGATTGCTTTGCAGGTTTTGTGCAAAGCCCAAACCGTTGAGCAGCTGCGCCGCGCGCGCGGGTGCGCTGTAGGCGTCGATGCGTGCGAGTTCGGCGTGGCAGTGCGCGATTTGCGTGCCATCGTCCGCTTGCTCGGCGCGGGTCAGTTCGGCGTTCAGCTCGACCAGCTCGGCATCGCCTGCGAGCACGTAGTCCAATGCGGATTCGTCGGTCTCGGGCATTTCCTGCGCGACATGCGCGAGCACCCAATGCGCAGGAATAATCACGTCGCCTGCATCGGCGTGCAGCTCGCTACGCAGCAGCGCAAACAGGCTGGATTTACCTGTGCCGTTGCGTCCGATGATACCGACGCGTTGACCGATGTCGATGCGGGCGTTGGCGTTTTCGAGCAGGACTTTTTGGCCGCGTTGCAGGCGCAGATTGGAAAGGGTGATCATGAGGTGAGACGATGTTATGACGCTGAAA
>CAYPYQ010000390.1:0-7939 GCA_964414735.1 uncultured Hydromonas sp. | reverse complement strand
CATTTGGACATGGCGCTGTACGTCAAACGCCTGCTGATTTTTATCGTCGGACCGATGGCAATGTCTGCACTGGTACATCGTCTGGTGGCCGAGTCGGTATTGCTCAAAATTCACCAGCAGCTATCCAAAGTCACCATGCTGCTGGTCATGACTTTTCCGTTTGGGCTGATCGGTAGTTTTCGCCGTGAGTTTGACCTGCATCATTGGCATGCGTTTGGATTACTATTTTTGTCCATGGCAATTGTGACCGTGTTGTTTTGGCTGAATTTTTATCTGTACCGCAAAAGCACGACCGAACACCGCATCTCCGCCGCCGTTGCCTCGGGTGGACGAAATGTATTACTGACTTTTACTATTGCTGCGCCATTTCTCGGCACACAATACCTGCCGCTGATCGGCGCGATGCAGTTCCCGATTTACGCCCTGCCGCTCGTATCGCGCGCGTGGATGCGCTGGCAGGAGCGTCGTCATCATGTTGGCATTCCGCACGAAATGACGGACGAGGATGATGTGGTTTTATGAGTATCCCGTATCATGGGTTTGACATAGATTATTGATATCACAATGTTATAATTTTTCAGTTTCAGTAAACGCTGCCGTAGCTCAGTGGATAGAGCATCTCCCTCCTAAGGAGAGGGTCACAGGTTCGATTCCTGTCGGCGGCGCCAAGTGATGTGACGGTTCTGCGCCTCGATAAAAAGCCCAAACATGTGGTTTGGGCTTTTTTATTTTTGTAAAAATACTTATTGGCTTTTCGCTTTTTTCATTTCCTCAATCAGTTTGATCTGCTGCTCACGGCGGCCTCTCATGTATTTGATAAAGCCTTCGTAATTCGCCGCTTTTTTCTGAAAGGCTTCAAGTGTATGCGGATGCGTTACGATCATGAAGCGCTCAGCATGAATGCCCTCGCTGACGATTTTTGCCAGTTCTTCGGGTGTGATTGCAGTCATTTGTAAATACGGTGAGTATTTGATCATCGGCGTCATCACACCTTCGGGGCAGAGCACCGAGACGCGAATGCCTTTATCTTGGTAACTAAACGCAAGCCATTCGGCCAAGCCGAGAGCGGCATGTTTGGTTACACCATATCCAACGCTGTCAATCTCGTTGAGCAATCCAGCTGCCGAGGCGGTGTTCAGTAAATAACCACTGCCGCGTTCAATCATATGAGGCAGTACATGCCGTGCCGCCCAGTAGTGGCTTTTGAGATTGATGTCGATGGTTTTATCCCAAAATTTTTCTGAGGCAAAGGCATCCATCGGCAGCGCAATACCTGCATTGGAGCAAAACAAATCAATTCGCCCTTCATGTGCCAATACGTCATCAATCAATGCTTTCACACCCGCTTCGGTCGAGATATCGTTGTTGAGAAAACGAGCCGCTTGCGTCTGCTCTGGGGTTTTCAGGTCGGAGCCAATCACGATCGCACCCTCCGCGCGAAATTGATTGACCAACGCATTACCAATACCACCGGCAGCGCCGGTCACAACGACGACTTTATCCTTTAACTCCATGTATGCTCCTATTTTATTGTCAATTAAATTGGTTCAACGCGCATCCCAATCCGCTTGTCCGCTATGAATAGTCTGCAAAGCTTTGAACGCCACTATTGGATGCTCCAGCGCATGGTAGATTTTCGGTATCGGCAAATCAATTCCCATCAACTCATACACGGCGTGCATGGCCGCACGAACCGAGTATTCCACCGTAAATACGACGTCTTCGGGAATTTCCACATACTGACCGAGAAAAGCAAAGTTTTTTGCGCCGCGCGGCACGACCAGCGGTCGATCTTTAGGAACACGCCGTTCAAACTGAGATGTAATGTACGGCATCATAGCGGTAGTCACGCGAGTTGTCTTGCGAATTTCACCATCATCATCGCCAAAGCCCAGCTGTCCTAATAGCTCTGTCAAAATCTCCTGACCGGTACAGTCAGACATTTTTTTCTGAACATAATTCCCCTCACGATCAATGAACAACGCGTAACCCCACAGCGTATACACATCATCCGGCTGCCCGATGAAATGCGGTGCGTACGGTACGACGATGGACATCAGCCAATTGGAATCCTTGAAAGTCATTAACGCACCCGTGCCCGGCTCATTGCCGCTAAAATCAATAACACGTTGCAGCAATGCACGACCATGCATCGTCAACGTGAAAGACTCCCATTTGGACTCATCCACATTACCGCAAAACGCATTCGGACGACCAAAGTCTTTGGCTTTCGACGCAATAGTTTCCCATAAACGAAAACCGCCATCGCGTTTATCACGAATCAGTTCAGGAACCGTATCATCGCCGCCATAACTCGCATCTGAAGTCATAGAACCCAAGGTGATGAAAGCATAATCACGTTCAGCCAAAGACACGATTCTATTTTGCCCCTGATGATTGAGATGCAAAGCACTCACGCGTCGCCCCGAAGCAGTTTCGGCGAAATCAACATCCGTTACCGTCACACCTGACTCGATGCGCACGCCGTGTGCTTGTAACCACTCTTGGATCGGACGGACAATTGAATCATACTGATTCAGCTTGGTGCGACGCACACCCGCCAGCGTATGAATACGCGGCACTTCCTGCATAAAGCGCAGCAAATACCGTTTCATCTCAATCGCACTGTGCCATGGTTGAAAAGCAAACATACTGCACCACATGATCCAAAAATTCGTTTGGAAAAAATGCTCAGAGAAAAAATCATCGATCCGCCGCGCACCGATGAGTCGCTCAGGCAACGCAATCAAGCGTGTCAATTCAAGGACATCCTGGGTGTCAAAGCCCAACTCGGACGCATCCAGAATCCGATGATCTCGATCAATAATGCGAGCTTTCGCATACGTCGGAACTTCACGATTAAACTGCTCAATCTCCTGACGCACAGTCAATTCAGGATTAGCCAGTGTCGGAATACGCTCCAACAAATTCCACAAGCACACGTACGCCTCATCCTCTAGCATCCGACCGCCACGCGTTACATAGCCATCCACGCTCGGCGAGCGCGCCCCATCCAGTGATCCCCCCTGAATCGGCATCTGCTCATAAAAACAAATATTCTGCCCTGGCACACCGGCATCTCGGATCAAAAAAACCGCCGTCGCCATCGTAGCAATTCCCGTACCGACCAAATGCACCTGAACCTCATTCGGATTTACCAACCGATGATTTTGTCTGACCATGATTCACTCCTAAGCGCAAAATAAATGACACAAAGTAATTAATTTTATTGTGCCCCTCTGCACAACCCCTGTCAAGTGACAGTTAGTCATTAAATATTTTTGTAGTAGAATCTCATACAGGAGAACAAAATAATGAATACAACAACCCGCACCCGCATGCGCCCTGAAGAAAGGCGTCAACAGATTTTAAACGTCGCCTTGGAACTGTTTGCCAAGCGCGGCTTTGAGGAAGTCACCATCGGCGACATTGCTGCCGAGATGGATATAGTCCGCCCGACAATTTACATCTATTTCCCGTCTACCAATGCAATTTTAGACGCCATCTTCGAAAACCTGCTGGAATCGTATTGGCAAAAACTGGAACCACTGATTAAAAGCGCCGGTGACATCGTACCCAATCCACAACTGGTTTCCAAAGCCTTTCGCATCATGCACAGTGAGCCCTATCTGTTATCCATTTTACGCTGCGGCGGCCCGTCTTTCCAGAAAAAACGTCACGCCCAGTTCAATAAAAAACTACGGGCACTGCTTGAACCCTACACCAATAGCGATATACCCTACATCTCACCAATAATCGGACTACTCATTGAAGGACTCGCATACTGGGCTATTCAAGAAAATATCCAAGATACCGAAGAATTAGCAAACGCTTTGGAGCAGTTCGTCAGCCACGGATTGGATAAACGATAAACATAAACTCCAATCATCACCTATGAAAAAGACTCCCTCAGGAGTCTTTTTTAATAATTCATACATCAATCACGTGGCATTTTTACTGCAAAACTCGCAATAGCGGCAAGTAACGCCAAGCCTGCATCCGCCCACCACATCCAGTCATAACTGTGGGTATATTGAACGGCGACACCACCGAGATAGGCGCCGAGAAACGCCCCGATTTGATGAGACAGCATGGTCAGGCCAAACAGCGTACTGATATTACGCAGACCAAACAATCCCCCGACCAAGCCCGCAGTCGGCGGCACAGTCGCCAACCACGTTGTGCCCAAAACAGCGGCAAATAAATACCAAGTCACTTCGGTTTTCGGCGCAAAGACATAGGCAAGCACCGCCAACACCCGTACCAAATACAAACTACCGAGCACTTTGGACATTGAGTATTTTTCGCACAACTGCCCGACAGCCAGACTACCGAATACATTGGTAAAACCAATCACCGCCAGCGAAGTGCTCGCCACTGTGCTGGGTAAACCACACATCGACACCGCACCAGGCAAATGCGTCACTAAAAAAGCCACGTGAAAACCACAGGTGAAAAAGCCAATGTGCAGCAAACGATAATTACGCGAACTCCACGCATGACGAAAACCCACCTTCTCATTTGCTACAGCTACGCCGCAGCATGCAGCAGTAGCATCCGTTTGTACATTGGCAATTGCGGCGGTGGTTTTATTTGTCACCCAGTACAACAACGGCATGCTGGCTAAAGCGACCAAGCCCAAACTGGCCGCTGCCACGGCCCATGACCACATGCCGAGAAACCACTGTACCAGCGGTGCGAAGATAAATTGCCCGAGCGAGCTGCTGGCATTAATCAACCCCGAAACGAAGCCCGTACGCTGTGGTGGTACCATTTGCACCGCTGCGCCGATAAACAATGAAATACTGGTAAAACCAGCTCCGATCGCCGATAAAACGCCAAACACCCAAAAGATACCGTTCGCATTTTGTACCAGAGGCATGATTGACAGACCACCGATTAGGAATACAAAACCGACCAGCGCCACGGTACGCACCCCATAGCGCTCGGCCAATAGACCGGCGATCGGCTGAGCAAAGCCCCACATCACCTGTCCGACGGCCATAGCCAGACTGACCAAAGCGATAGACAAGCCCGTGGTTAAGACGATGGGCTGAACAAATAGGCCGAGAGACTGGCGCATCCCCATAGAGACGAGGACGATCAGACATGCGGCGAGTATGAAGGTGGACGCTGCACGACTGATTTTACCCTCGGGTGGGTTTGGCATCGCAGGTGCAGTGACTGCCGCTTTCATGACGGCACTCGTCGCATCAGACAATGAAGAAGGACTCTTTGATTCAGGGGTCATAGTGCAGCAAAGCGTTTTTCAGCCACCAACAGCACCCTGAGGTTCAGCGATGAGCAAACTTGTGAAATAGTAAGGTTTTAATTATAACCGAACGAGATGACCACCCGCTCAGGTTTTCTTTTTTTGATGCCCACACTAAAAAAACGAGCAACCAAGCATTTCCCCCGAAATGCTTGGTTGCCGCAAGAAATATCAAACAGATTAAACCGCGTCGGAGCCAGTTTCACCGGTACGGATACGAATCACTTCGTCGATGGTGCGCACGAAAATTTTACCGTCGCCGATTTTGCCGGTATGTGCGGCTTTAATGATCGCATCTACCGCCGTGTCCACCAAGCCATCGTCGATCACCAGCTCAACTTTGACTTTAGGCAAGAAATCCACGACGTATTCCGCACCACGATACAATTCAGTGTGACCTTTTTGACGACCAAAGCCTTTGACCTCGGTCACGGTCAAGCCGGTGACCCCCACTTCAGCCAAGGCTTCGCGAACTTCATCCAGTTTAAATGGTTTGATGATTGCGGTAATTTCTTTCATGGTCAATCCTTTTCCTTTTCTTTCCGTGACAAAATTAGAGCATGAACGGATTCAAGCCTATCTAAAATACCAACGATTTCGCCCAATATGCACTTTCACAATCCCATAAAGCCGCATGTTAAGCCATACGTGTTACAAGGATTTTGCCACAAATTATCGGGGAAAAACGTATGGAAACCTGCCAATACTGCACCAGTTTGGTGAAAACCAGACTATTTTGAGGCGATCATCAAGGCATGGCAACCCCGACATTTGCGCATCTTTAACCCGCATATCAATAAACAGTCGCAAGTCTCCTGAGTTTTATCTATGTATCTGGACTCGATTGTAGCATTTCATCCAAAAAGCCGTCAAAAATCCAGTGACAACTTCATCTCTGTATGCGTTTTATTGTCACATGACAGCGCGCCACGTACAATAATAAATTCTCGAATTCTTTGTCTCTTTTCCTTATAGCTTTTTCATCATGTCTGCCCGTACCGAAAACCTAAACGTCTCCAGCATCGGGCATATGCCCTCTCCTGCCGAAATCAAACAGCTGATCCCGCTGTCCGAACGCGCCGCCCACACCGTGGAAACGGGTCGAAACGTATTACAAAATATTTTGGACGGGCGCGATCACCGATTGATGGTGATTGTCGGACCCTGTTCGATTCACGATCCGGTCGCCGGTTTGGATTATGCACGTCGCTTGAAACAGCTTGCCGATGCGGTAAACGACACGCTGTACATTGTGATGCGCGTGTATTTTGAAAAACCGCGCACCTCAACCGGCTGGAAAGGTTTTATCAACGATCCCGATATGGACGACTCGTTTCACATCGACCAAGGCATGCGCAAGGCACGACAGTTTTTATTGGACGTGAACGAATTGGGGCTACCCGCAGCGACCGAGGCGCTCGATCCGATCGCACCACAATACTACGGTGATTTGATTTCATGGACCGCCATTGGCGCACGCACCTCCGAATCACAAACCCACCGCGAGATGGCCTCGGGCTTATCCACACCGGTAGGTTTTAAAAACGCAACCGACGGCTCACTCGATGCTGCAATCAATGGAATTTTGTCCGCATCCGCACCGCACAGCTTTTTAGGCATTAACGAATCTGGTGAAACAGCCATCATCCGTACACGCGGTAATGCCTATGCCCACACGGTATTGCGCGGTGGCGGTGGTCGTCCAAACTACGACACCGTGTCCGTTTCGCTGGCAGAAAAAGCCCTGAGCAAAGCCAAGTTACCGACTAACCTAATGATTGACTGCTCACACGCAAATTCATGGAAAAACCACGATTTCCAGCCGCTGGTACTCAAGGATGTCGCACATCAAATCCGCGAAGGCAACACCTCCATCATCGGCGTGATGATCGAGAGCTTCATCGAATCAGGTAACCAGCCGATTCCTGAAGATCGCTCACAGCTCATTTACGGTTGTTCGGTCACTGATGCGTGTGTGAACTGGGACACCACCAAAAAAATATTGACCGAGATGCGCGATTTATTGCGACAACCATTGGTAGAACGCCAACGACCTATCCGCGATGTGAGCGGAGTGCGTGAGGTATCGAAAAGTTTTTGAGTGGAATGGGTACAGAGGCCTTGAAAAAGCGCTGAAACACGTCGGACCAAAACCCATTATAATGACGCATTCACAAAACAACAAACCATAGAACAACAGAGGATTTGAAATGACCCATGTAGTACTCGAAGCCTGTATCCAATGCCGTTACACCGACTGTGTGGACGTTTGCCCGGTCGATTGCTTTAAAAAAGGACCGAACTTTTTAGTGATTGATCCGGACGAGTGCATCGACTGCGCGGTGTGTATCCCTGAATGCCCTGTTGAAGCGATTGTGCCCGAGGAGGATGTGCCGGCCAAGCAGCAGCACATGATTGCATTGAACGCCGAATTGGCCAAAAAATGGCCAACCATTTCACGTATGGAAGGCGCGCTGCCGGATGCGGACGAGTGGGCCAAACGCACGGATAAATTACAGTATTTGGTTAAAGACTAAATTAATCATACCGTCAAACAACAAGGTTCAATGTGTATTCATTGAACCTTGTTGTTTACAGAACCCTGCACGAACCTACGCCAGTTTTCCACCAATCGCCTGCACCTGTTGAAGCAGCCGATTCCACGCC
>CAYPYQ010000389.1:0-4922 GCA_964414735.1 uncultured Hydromonas sp. | reverse complement strand
AGCTGCTCTTCGGCTTTACGCTGTTGTTCGGAAAATATTTGATCAGCCGTCGGATTACCCGCGATTTTCACATTTTGAATGCCCAATCGCTCCTCTTCTAAACGCTGGATTTCCGCACGCTGGGCTTGTAGTTTTTCTTCTAAAGCTTGTGATTCCTGACGCTGACCCTCCAAGCGCTCTGCCAGCTGCTGGGCATTTTGTGCTGCGGTTTCATCTTTGACGGGTGTATCCGCAGTGGTTTCTTTCAATACCACTGTGTTATTTTGCTGTTGTACAAGTCCATGTCCGGCCTCCTGCTTTTGCAGCTCCAGTTTCTTCTGGGTTTCTGCGAGCTGAGCTTCTAAACGCTGCATTTCACTTTTTTGCGCCTCCAGACGATTTTGAGCCTCAAGTAGCTGCGTGTTAACTTGCTCGGCTTCACGCTGGCTCGCCTCCTGTGTCACTTGTTTTTCTGGCGCCTTCGAAGGCTGTCCGACGATAGGATTTTCTGGCTGCGAAGCTGCTGGCTGAGTTTGTTGGAGCAAAATCTGCTGTTTTTGCTCTTGAATTTTATCTTCTAACTGCTGCATTTCAGCGCGACGTGCTTGTAGTAGCTCTTGCAAACGCTGTGCCTGTTTTGCTTCATCCGCCATCTGTGATAGCACAGCCGCTCGGGCACGATCCGCATCCGCGACCGCACTGATCTCTCCAGGTCCCGGCTCAGCCGTTATGGATAAATCCGGAACCTTGATCGCAGCGGGAATGGGGATCGGGATCATACAACCCGACGTCCCCAAAACTAACGGCAGCGTCGTTAATAATGCCAAAGAGGTTTTCAATCGCACGCTTATTCGCCCCACCGTTGGTTCGCTATCTCATTAGCCACCCAATGCAGCCAACACCGCATCGCCCATTTCGACCGTACCCACTTTTGTACCACCTTCGGTCATGATATCACCGGTGCGATAACCTTGCGCCAACACAGTTTTCACCGCATTATCCACGCGATCAGCAGCGGCAGTTTGGCCGAGGCTGTGACGCAGCATCATGGCGATCGACAAAATCATGGCCAGTGGGTTGGCCAAATTCTTACCGGCGATGTCCGGCGCAGAACCGTGGATCGGTTCGTACAGGCCTTTGCCGTTCGCATCCACCGACGCGGAAGGCAACATACCAATCGAGCCGGTCAACATGGATGCGGCATCGGACAAAATATCGCCGAAGATATTACCAGTGACCATCACGTCGAACTGCTTCGGATTACGGATCAACTGCATCGCGGCGTTGTCCACCAGCATGTGGCTTAATTCAACGTCCGGATACTCGGCAGAGACCTCGACCATTACGTCGCGCCACAATTGCGTGCTTTCCAACACGTTCATTTTGTCCACGGAGCACAGTTTTTTGCTGCGTTTTTGCGCGGTTTTGAACGCACTGTGTGCAATACGACGGATTTCTGATTCGCTGTAAATCATGGTGTTAAAGCCAACACGCTCGCCATTGCGCATTTCGATACCGCGCGGTTCACCAAAATAAATGTCACCGACCAACTCACGCACAATGATGATATCCAAACCTGACACTACCTCAGGTTTCAGAGTAGAAGCCGCTACCAACTCAGGATAAACCAACGCTGGACGCAGGTTTGAAAATACATTCATCTCTTTGCGAATCGCCAGCAAACCACGTTCAGGACGCTGTTCACGCGGCAAAGTATCGTACTGCGGACCACCAACCGCTGCGAGCAACACCGCATCGGCTTTCAAAGCCTTGTCCAAAGTTTCCTGCGGCAGCGGCACGCCGGTCGCATCTACGGCTGAACCACCGATCAAGGCGCTATCCCAAGTGATGTCCAATCCTTCGGATTTAAGCTTTTCCAAAACGCGCACGCCCTGCGCCATGATTTCCGAACCAATACCGTCACCCGGCAATAATAAAATATGCTGTGTCATGTTGTCTTACCTTGATTTTGACGATTAATAAAAAATTGGGGCAGTGATGGCTGGTAGTTGCTCCAGTCAGAGCTCGGAGTTAGCCACCTACTTTATTTGAATTCAACTGCGCATTAGCCAGCCAAGGATATTTCATCAGGTGCTGCTGCTCAAACGCGCGGATTTCATCCGCATGGCGCAAAGTCAGACCAATATCGTCAAAGCCGTTGACCATGCAATATTTGCGAAACTCGGTGATGTCAAATTTAAACACAGCATCGCCCGCGCGCACCGTTTGCGCTGGTAGATCAATGGTGACCTCAAAGCCTACATGCGCTTTGGTCATATCAAACAACTGATCGACTTCTTTTTCTTTTAAAACAATGGGTAACAAGCCATTCTTATAGCAATTATTGAAGAAAATATCTGCGAAAGACGGGGCAATCACCGCACGAAAACCGTACTGCTCCAAAGCCCATGGCGCGTGCTCACGCGATGAACCACAACCAAAATTATCGCGCGCCAGCAATACGCTCGCGCCTTGATAACGAGCGTGGTTCAATACAAAATCGGGATTAATCGGACGTTTGGAATTGTCTTGACCGGGCTGCCCCACATCCATATAGCGCCACTCATCAAACAAATTTTCACCAAAGCCGGTGCGTGCAATGGATTTTAAAAACTGCTTAGGGATAATTGCATCGGTGTCGACGTTTTCGCGATCCAGCGGTACAACCAAGCCGGTATGTATGGTGAACTGTTCCATTACTATTCCAAATCGTACAAAATTTCGTTAAAAACTATACTGCAAATACTGCAAAATTACTGTAAAGCCACTATCGCAGCTACCCGTGGCGTCGCGCTGCACGCCACGGAAGCCTCTGCTCAATAATATCGGTACATACCGAATATCAATTGGCGGGTACTTTCTCTTGAATCCAATTGCCAGCGGCTGAAGTATCTTTACCCACGCCATGTACCGTGCCACGAACGGTGTTACAGCCGGTCAAAACAATCAAACTTACTGCCACCAAAGCCAATAATTTACGCATCATGTGATCTCCTACGGTTAAAAACATCAAAAATGTGATTGGAAAATAACCATCAATATTGCTGCGGCTCCTGCACGGATGGTTGAGCAGCAGGCTGTTGCGTTTGATCTGATGGCACTTTTTCTTGAATCCAAGCACCCGCTGCCGAAGTATCTTTACCTACGCCATTTACCGCACCACGAAAAGTATTGCACGCAGACAACAGCATCATAGAAGCCAAAGCCAAAATCAATAATTTACGCATGATTACCCCCTATTGAATATTAGAATATGATTCGATTCAAATTCACGCCAAAGCGCGGACATCCACAAAGTGCCCTTCGATGGCAGCAGCTGCTGCCATCGCCGGACTGACTAAATGGGTGCGTCCGCCTGCGCCTTGACGCCCTTCAAAATTGCGATTGGAGGTAGACGCACAGCGCTCACCCGACTCTAAGCGATCGGCATTCATCGCCAAACACATCGAGCAACCCGGTTCGCGCCATTCAAAACCTGCATTTTTGAAAATCACGTCCAAACCTTCGGCTTCAGCCTGCTGTTTGACCAAACCTGAGCCAGGTACGACCAATGCCTGTTTGACATTACCCGCCACCTTTTTGCCCAAACGTTTGACCACCCACGCCGCCGCGCGCATATCTTCGATGCGGCTGTTGGTACAGGAACCGATAAACACCTTGTCCACGTTAATCGCGGTCATCGGTGTCCGCGGATCCAAAGCCATATACTGCAAAGCACGCTCCATCGCATCGCGTTTGACTGGATCTTTTTCCAACTCCGGATCAGGAATGGCCTCATCAACCGCCACCACCATCTCCGGTGAAGTGCCCCAAGTCACCTGAGGTTTAATGCGTTCGGCCTGCAATTGGACGACACGATCGAACTGCACGCCCTCATCGGACACCAGCGTACGCCAAACGCGCTCAGCCATTTCAAACTCTGCGCCTTGCGGTGCGTAGCTGCGCCCTTTCAAATAATTGAGGGTCACATCATCCACGGCCACCAGGCCAGCACGTGCGCCTGCTTCAATCGCCATATTACAGATAGTCATGCGACCTTCCATCGACAAATTGCGAATCACCGAGCCGGCAAACTCAATGGTGTAGCCCGTACCGCCCGCTGTGCCGATTTCACCGATAACCGCCAATACGATGTCTTTCGCCGTACAGCCGGCAGGCAAGACGCCATCGACCTGCACCAGCATGTTTTTAGCTTTTTTCATCATCATCGACTGTGTCGCCAAGACGTGCTCGACTTCAGACGTACCAATACCAAAGGCCAAGGCACCCATCGCACCGTGCGTCGAAGTGTGTGAATCACCGCAAACAATGGTCATACCTGGCAAGGTAGCGCCTTGCTCCGGACCGATCACGTGCACGATGCCTTGACGAATGTCGTTGATTTTGAATTCGGTAATGCCGAAAGCATCACAGTTTTTGTCCAGCGTTTCCACTTGCAAACGAGAAACTGGGTCAACAATACCCGCGTTGCCTTGCGAGCGTTCGGTGGTCGGTACATTATGATCGCACACCGCCAGATTGGCGTTAATCCGCCAAACTGGACGATGATGTATGGTCAAACCTTCAAACGCTTGCGGGCTGGTTACCTCGTGCAGCAATTGGCGGTCAATATAAATCAATGCCATGCCGTCTTGCTCCTGACGAATTACATGCATATCCCACAGTTTGTCGTATAAAGTCTTTGCCATAATTTCTACTGTAAAAACAATTGATTAAAATTCAAATCTAATAAATTACTTCTTCATTGCCGCATTGTACAATGGACGTACTTTGTCCGCATTCGCACGCAGCATCGCCTGACGGTTCGCCGGATCAGGATGCGAACTCAGGAACTCAATCGTACCGTTCGGATCGGCTGCCTGCATTTTGTTCCACAAAGTGATTGCTGCATCCGGATTGTAACCTGCACGTGCAGCCAACTCCATCCCAAGCAAATCCGCTTC
>CAYPYQ010000388.1:0-12790 GCA_964414735.1 uncultured Hydromonas sp. | reverse complement strand
CAAGCACAGTTGACGCTGGCGCAGCATTACAACATCATTGTGGTACTCAAAGGAGCGTATACCTGCACCGCACTGCCCGATGGCCGCAGCTTTTACAATACCACCGGCAATCCGGGCATGGCCAAAGGCGGCAGTGGTGATGCGCTTACCGGCATGATATTGGCACAGCTCGCTCAAGGCTACGCACCCGATGTCGCGGCGATTTTAGGGGTATATCTACATGGTGCAGCGGGCGATGCCGCCGCGCAAAAATATGGGCAGCGTGCGATGCTGCCCAGCGATTTGATTGAATGTTTGAGCTAAAACTCTAAACAGATAAATGCTGCATGATATGCCGACAATGAGCCAAAATGTCCTGCAATAACTCTGCGTGATGTGCCAGTCCGCGTACTACCAACAATGATGGCGATGGCATCGAAACTCCCATCAACAAATGACAACCATACAGATGGTGTTGTTCATCCAAATAGCGTGCCAATGATTCATACAAAGCTCTGCCAGAGAATCTCGCCATGCTATTGACATAATAAAGTCCAGCTTGGTGACTAAACCGCTCCATTTGTCCCAACGCAGATAAATTGCACTGATCCGGTTGCCATTGAATATTATCCAGCAGCTCAATCTGCTCTTTCACATAAATTCTGGTCTGCGCAGACAATCGAGCAAAGGCAAAATGCTCATCATTCAAACGCCGCCCCGATGTAACGATTTCCCCCCAAATCAGTTCGCAGTCCTCAGCCATATGTATCTGCGTATACTGACGAAAATCCGCCCCAACATGCAATACCAAAGGATGCCCAACGAAACACAGCCGACTACCCTGCTCCAAATGAATTTTGAGATGCTGCTCTGCTCTTTGCCCCTCATCCATACTTAAAACACGAGCAAAAGATTGTGTGTGCAAATGTAACGACGCTCCACGCTCCAGCGTAATTTCCCCAAATAATTGATCATCCGCCAAAAACCCAGGCGAAGCATTCATCTGCATCACATTCAATACATGCGTGCCGCCCCAATTACCCGACGATGGCAAAGCCATCCATTTAAATGGAGGCAAAGCATAACTGTCACCCAGCGCAGATACACCATCGCGAACCATTATGGTCAGCATGAATCGACTATCCATAAATCAACGCAATATCCCTGCTGATTCATCCACTGTCGCCAACAAACCATAACGACAAATCCACGCAATAACGGAATCCAGATTGTCCAATGTCATTAAATTGGTAAACACAAAGGGCTGTCCACCGCGCATTCGACGTGCATCCTCCTCCATCACCGCCAAACTCGCCCCCACATATGGCGCAAGATCGGTTTTATTAATCACCAAAAGGTCAGAGCGCGTAATTCCCGGACCGCCTTTACGTGGAATTTTTTCACCTTGTGCCACATCAATCACAAAAATGGTAATATCCGCCAAATCAGGGCTGAATGTTGCAGACAGATTATCCCCACCAGATTCGATGAACACCAACTGCACATCTGGAAAACGCGACGCCATCTCCTCCACTGCTTCCAGATTCATTGAAGCATCTTCACGAATCGCCGTATGTGGGCAGCCTCCCGTCTCAACTCCCATGATGCGCTCAGGCGGCAATAAACTATTTTTAGTTAAAAATTCTGCATCTTCTTTGGTGTAAATATCATTGGTAATCACAGCAATACTGTAATTACTTGCCATTTGCCGTGTCAGACGCTCTATTAACGCCGTTTTACCCGCCCCCACAGGGCCTGCCACACCGATCTTAACGTAGTTTCTCATATACTTAAACCAAGAAATTTTCCAGTGAATATCAGTTTACATCGTGCTCAAAAACCACATACCACACGAACCCATCGCCACTGCCAACATACGCCAAACCCAGAGCTGCGCAGATAGTAAGCGCGATCCAAAATACACTCCAACACCGTGCAGCAAAGAGCTCGTCAATACAAAACCAAGCACATAAATGGCGAAAACACTACCCTCCGCCGCCTCCAATCCATGCACCCAACCATGAGCAATACCCGCACAGCCAATCAGCATTAAGCCCCAGAATTTAGGTATTTTCGGAAACGCCAAAATGATGCTAAATACCACGACACCCAACGAAATCAACCACTCAGCTGCCGCCCATTCAAACGAGCTCATCCGCGTCAGACAAGCGCCCAAAACCAAGCATAAGACAAAGGTCAGTGGTGCTATCCAGCGAGCCACTCCTGTAAAACCTCGAGCAGACCACAATCCAACCGCGACCATAGCTAACAAATGATCCCACCCAAAAGGATGTGCCAACCCATCGAAAAAGCTCATAGCCCCATGCCCCGTATGAGCCTGTGCCAATCCAGTACATAATGACAGACCACCAAATACCACCCATTTTTTCATATCATTCCCTTTCTTTCACAATTAGCTCATATACAAGCGCGTGTACAACCGCTCATGCTGCATGGAACGAATATCACTTGCCACCATACATGCACCGAGACACATATCATCTGGAACCAAACTTAACGCCACCGCATGAGCCATCTCATCACGCAAGGCAAACACAATATCCTGACCGGCCATTTGACTCAGGGGAATTAGCTTCACTCCATTGGTCACTGCACTGACCACCATGTTGTAATACAGTGCAAACAATGCATCTGCTTTTGAAATACCTTCCGTTTGAGCAATTACAGCAAACACAATGGGGTAGTACGCTTTGACTTTACCCTGCTCTAATGAAAGCTGAAAATATCTACGCGCCTCCACCAAGCCTGACGCATCACCCCGACCAGCCCAACGCCCAAAAATTTTTAATAACCTGACACCTAACTTATGCGATGCCTCCCTCACCTCACGTGCGGTTTTGGTTGCACCCAACTGCGCATCCAGTACGTACAGCCTCTCCCAATCCCCTGACTGAATTGCGTCATATGCCAATGATAAAAAAGCGCCATCGTTGTACACCCAGTTTTGGCGCAACTGTTCAGACACGTACTCAGAAAGACTTTGAGCATCCCGCACCACTTGCTGCTGTACAAAGGTTTCCAGCCCTCCAGAATGATTAAAACCCCCAATGGGCAACGTAGGATCGACCAAATGCAGCAAAGCAGTCAAAGAGTGGTTATGTGTAACAGCAATCTGCCCCATTTGACTCATCAGATGGCTTCTCTTTCACGATAAACACGAGCTTTAAAATCACCGTGGCCATGATGTGTATGCCCATGTTCATGCCTACCAGCACCTTGAGCCGAATTGCTGCGCAGAGCACGACTCAAACGTCGCACATCTCGCCGCGGCACAAAGCCAGCGGCCGTTAGCCATGCAAACATAGGGGCTTCATATGGCATAAGCAGCTCATCCAACTCCAAAAACAAGGGCGCATGTTTATTCCCAATTTCATAACACGCTCGAGCCATTTCCGCCATGTTACTGGGAGTGCAAACTATCACATCACATGGTTCAATCTGAATCACCAAAACCGTATGTTCATCCTGCCAAACCACATCATCATGAGCCAATAAAAAGCCCTCTTGAAACAGCCTGAATGCCACATCCGCACCATCTATACTGGTTTTCCGCATAATGCGTCGATTCGCCTCAAACCATTGCAAATGCACATAATCAACATGACGTCCATGCAACTCGAATTGACTCACAGAACCCCAAATTTGTGTAACCAACATCACGACCTCTCAGCATCAAACTCAGAATAAAAAATAACGCTGTGCCAATGGCACAATAGTGGCAGGCTCGCAGGTGATATGCGTACCATCGACACATACTTTATAACGCTCTGGATCCACCGTAATTTCAGGCGTTGCATGGTTATGAATCAAATCCCTTTTACTCACAGATCGGCAATTTTTTACAGGCAATAATGTTTTTTGTAAACCATAGCGAGTACCAATGCCTGCTGCCAATCCCGCTTGTGAAACAAACAACACACAAGTTTGATGTAGCGCTCTACCATGCGCACCAAACATTGGTCGATACAACACTGGTTGAGGAGTTGGAATGGACGCATTCGGATCACCCATACGCGCCGCAATAATCATGCCCCCTTTGATAATCATCTCTGGTTTAACGCCGAAAAAAGCCGGCTTCCACAGCACAATATCAGCCATCTTGCCAACCTCAATGGAGCCGACATATTCACTGATACCATGAGCCAATGCCGGATTGATGGTGTATTTGGCCACATAGCGTTTCACCCTAAAATTATCCGCCTCGAGATCAGTATCCTCAGGAAGTGCACCACGTTGAACTCTCATCTTATCTGCCGTTTGCCATGTACGCGTTACCACCTCGGCCACACGCCCCATCGCCTGGGAATCCGAACTCATAATCGAAAATACCCCCATATCGTGCAAAATATCTTCGGCAGCAATGGTTTCTGGGCGAATACGTGAATCAGCAAATACCACATCCTCCACCACCCGTTTATCCAGATGGTGACACACCATCAGCATATCCAAATGCTCGTCAATCGTATTGACGGTAAATGGACGCGTCGGATTGGTCGATGCTGGCAAAACATTAGGAAACATGGCCGCACGAATAATATCCGGCGCATGACCACCGCCTGCTCCTTCGGTGTGGAATGTATGAATCACACGACCGTTAATTGCCTGCATGGTATCTTCTAAAAACCCCGCCTCATTTAAAGTATCGGTATGAATCGCCACCTGCACATCCAATTCATCGGCTACACGTAAAGCAGCATCAATCACCGCAGGGGTTGAACCCCAATCCTCATGAATTTTCAAGCCCAACGCCCCTGCAGTAATTTGCTCACGCAGGGGTTCCGTTTCCGTACAATTACCTTTACCAAAAAATCCCAAATTCACGGGGTAATGCTCTGCTGCCTGCAGCATGCGCTCCATGAACCAAGCTCCCGGTGTGACCGTGGTTGCATTAGTTCCGTCGGCCGGCCCTGTGCCGCCACCTATCATGGTGGTAATGCCGCTATATAGCGCATGGTCGATTTGCTGCGGACAAATGAAATGAATATGCGTGTCAATTCCGCCCGCTGTGGCAATCAGATGCGCACCGTTATGTACTTCGGTTGAAGCGCCAATAATCATATTAGGTAGCACACCATCTATGACATCGGGATTGCCCGATTGTCCAATACCGACAATTTTCCCATCTCGAATACCAATATCCGCTTTAATAATGCCCCAATGATCAACTATCAACACATTGGTAATCACCATATCCAGCACACCATCTGCCGGATTGCTACGCGTGGCATCAGCTGATTGCGCCATACCGTCACGCACGCTTTTACCACCACCAAATTTACATTCATCCCCTTTGGTTAACCAGTCTTGCTCAACCTGAATCCATAATTGTGTATCCCCCAGACGAATTTTGTCTCCTGTGGTTGGGCCATAGGTGGCAACATATTGAGCTCGCGGAATCTGTAAACTCATAACGTCGCACCGTTGTCTGAAGTTTTGGCTGACCCATGAATCCCTTTGAATCCTTGCTCATACGCCTGCTCTGCCATGCTGCGTGCGGATGACGCATCCAATTGACCATTGACCAACTGGTGAAATCCACGAACGATACGATGACCACCGAATGCAACCAGCAGCACCGTTTTAAGCTCGCCTGGCTCAAAGCGTACGGCATTGCCTGACGGGATATTTAGGCGCATGCCATAGGCTGCTTCTCGATCAAACGCAAGCGCCTTATTGACCTCAAAAAAATGAAAATGCGAACCGATCTGTATCGGACGATCTCCAGTATTAACTACCTGAACGGTACACATTTCCCGACCGACATTGGCACTGATATCACCCTGAGCCAAAATATATTCACCCGCAATCATGTTTGATCCTATTTGATAAAATGAGCCATGATTTCCATCAACGTATCGGTTGATGTACCGTAACCAGTTTGGTTCCATCAGGGAAAGTAGCTTCGATCTGGACTTCATGCACCATTTCGGCCACTCCCTCCATGACATCGGCCACTGTTAATAACGTGGCACCATACTGCATCAGTTGTGCCACGCTTTGCCCATCGCGTGCGGCTTCTTGCAAATAACTGCTGATATAAGCGATAGCCTCTGGGTAATTCAATTTGAGCCCACGCGCCTTTCGCTTCGCTGCCAACTCTCCTGCCAGAAATAACAATAGTTTTTCTTGTTCACGTGGGCTAAGATGCATGACGATTTACTTTCCGCTGATTGAATATGAATTGGAAAAAGTGTAACAAAAGAAATTTTTCGTACGCGCACCAAACCCATGCAGATTGAGTTATTCATGCACCAATGGATGTATTTGCAATTCATTCTGGTGCATGAGCACCAGAATACTTCATGAATTCAACCGCCTGATAGACTAGACACTTAAGTAATTTTGTATCAGCTCTGGAGTCAGCTCATGATTTTGACCACGCGCAACACAAGCGCCTCGATCCAACAAAACAAAGTGATCGGCCAGTGTTTTAATTAAATGTAGCTTTTGCTCTACTACTAACACCGTTAATCCCCACTCTTGATTCAAACGACGAATCACTTGTGTAATATCCTGAACAATATTGGGCTGAATACCTTCGGTCGGCTCATCCAATATCAGCAGTGATGGATTAAGGATCAATGCACGCCCAATCGCCAGCTGTTGCTGTTGACCACCAGATAAATCTCCTCCTCGTCGGAATTTCATTTCTTTGAGTACAGGAAATAACTCGTAAATCATGCTGGGTATGGTTTTCGCTTTATCCATACGTACAGGCAGACCGATACGCAGATTGTCCTCGACCGTCAACATTGGGAAAATTTGCCGCCCCTGTGGCACATAAGCAATACCTTGATACGCACGTTTATCCGCACCGATTTTTTGCAAGTCTGTACCGCGATAACGCATATTTTTTGCCTTAAAATCCACCTGTCCCATGATGGTTTTCAGCAATGTGGTCTTGCCAACGCCATTGCGCCCAATAATGCACGTACACGCCCTCTCAGGAACCTCCAGACCAATATCGCGCAAAATATGACTTTCGCCATAATACTGATTCAACTCTTCTATAATTAGCATTTTGATTCCTTAATGACTACCGCCCAAATACACCTCCACCACTTTGGGATTGTTTTGCACGTCGTTTAGACTACCCTCAGCCAATACACTACCCTGATGCAGCACAGTTACCTTGCGCGCAATTTTTCGTACAAACTCCATATCGTGCTCCACCACCACAACTGCATGTTTTCCTGCCAATTGCGTGAGTAACTCCGCCGTACGCTCAATTTCACCATGGGTCATACCTGCAACCGGCTCATCAATCAGCAATAGCTGCGGTCTTTGCATCAACAACATGCCAATTTCCAACCATTGTTTTTGTCCATGCGACAAAATACCCGCCAAACTTTTACGATATTCATATAAACCAATGGTCTCCAGAACACTGCCCAACAAATCCTTTTGCTCACCATTTAATGTTCGGCTTGCACCAAAATAAGCTCCCCAAACACTTTTTGACCCAGCTACGGCCAACGACAAATTGTCATACACGTTCAAGGATTCAAACACTGAGGGTTTTTGAAACTTCCGGCCAATTCCTGTACGAGCAATTTCCGCTTCGGACATATTTAGCAGATTATGCGTCTGCCCCAAAAAAACCGTACCCACATCTGGGCGCGTTTTCCCTGTAATGATATCCATCATGGTTGACTTACCCGCTCCATTCGGACCAATAATGCAACGCAACTCTCCCGCATCGATATACAAATTTAAATCATTGATCGCCTTAAATCCATCAAAGCTAACCGACACATCCTCCATATACAGCATCACCTGTTTATCCACATGGGGATTGGCAAACTCTGGCTCTGGCGGCAGTATTGACCCGAACTCTTTGGCCACATTCAATTCGCTGTCTTCAAACAACTCCTTCACGATGCCACCTCCTCACGAACCGATTGGCGTTGCAATAATCCAGCCACCCCCTTTTGCAATAAAATTGTGACCACAACAAATAACCCACCCAGAAAAAACAACCAAGCATCAGGGAAAGCCACGGTCAAAACGCTCTTGGCATAATTCACTACAAACGCACCGATGATCGCCCCATACAGCGTGGCTCGCCCCCCCAAAGCCACCCAAATCACAATTTCGATAGAAGCCAAGGGCGCAAATTCACTCGGATTGATAATACCAACTTGCGGCACATACAACGCACCAGCCAAACCAGCGATCATGGCAGACAAGACGAAAATCAACAACTTCACGTGCTCCACACGAAACCCAACAAACCGCACGCGCATCTCCGCATCACGCACAGCGATAATCAATTTACCCAAACGTGAACGCATGATGCTTTGCAAGAAGAAATAGGTTGCAATCACCGCCAACCCACTGATAACAAATAGCACCACACGTGTACCGTCAGCCTGCAAACTAAAACCTAAGATATCCTTAAAATCGGTCAAACCATTGTTACCACCGAACCCCATTTCATTGCGATAAAAAGCCAACATCAATGCATAGGTCATCGCCTGAGTGATAATCGACAAATACACACCTGATACACGCGAGCGAAATCCCAGCCAACCGATCACATAAGCCAACAACCCGGGTACGGCAAAAACCAAAAAAAATGCCCACGCAAAATGATTTGTTCCCTCCCAAAACCACGGCAGTGACTTCCAATTTAAAAACACCATAAAATCAGGCAACACCGAATCGCCATACACGCCGCGCGTGCCAATTTGGCGCATCAAATACATCCCCATGGCATAACCGCCTAATGCGAAAAAGGCGCCATGCCCCAAACTCAGTATACCCAGATACCCCCATGCCAAATCCATAGACAAAGCCAGTAGAGCAAAGCATAAATACTTGCCCAATAGTGTTACGGTATACGTAGAAATGTGTAAAAATCCACCTTCTGGAACCAACAGATTCATAATGGGAATCACGACAATCAACACAGTAACGAACGCCATCATCCATTTTCCCAATAGAGGTTCCTGTGCAAAAACCCGCATTAACACTGAATGATTCATTCCACAGCCCGTCCTTTCTGCGGAAATAAACCGCGCGGATATTTTTGAATAAACAAAATAATTAAAACCAACACAATCGCTTTAGCCAACACCGCACCCATCCACGGCTCAAACACCTTATTTAAGATACCCAACCCCAACCCTGCGAGCAAAGTTCCCCACAAATTACCCACACCACCGACCACAACCACCATGAACGAATCGGTGATGTACGCCTGACCCAGATTTGGCCCGACATTGGTGATCTGTGATAGCGCGACACCAGCCACACCGGCCACACCCGAGCCTAAACCGAAAGTCATCATATCGACCTTACGATCCGAAATACCCATCGCTCGCGCCATTGCGCGATTTTGTGAAACCGCATTGACCTCCAAACCCAAACGTGTTTTTTTCATAATCGCCAGCAAGGCAAAAAAACACGTTAAACAAAAAACAATGATGTACACACGGTTCCATGTGATTGATAGCCCTGAGACTATCTCCCACGAACCACTCATCCACTGCGGCGTTTGAACCATGCGATTGAGTGGAGAAAATACACTACGAACCGCCTGCTGCAAAATCAAACTCACCCCAAAAGTCGCCAATAAGGTTTCTAAAGGTCGACCGTATAAAAAACGAGCGACAGTACGTTCAATCACTACTCCGACCAATGCGCTCACCATAAAAGCAATCGGGATCGCTACCAAAATAGACCATTCAATGGCATGAGGCATGAGCTGCTGCACCCCATATGCGCAGTACGCACCGATCATCATGAGCTCGCCATGCGCCATATTGATCACACCCATCACCCCAAACGTAATGGCCAAACCAATAGCAGCCAAAACCAGTACCGAACCCATACTCAAACCAAAAGTTAAGGTTTCAATGATTTTCAACAACCTGAGTTTTTGATCAATTTTTTTAACTGCTGCCTGTGCTTGTTGACGCAATTTGTCATTGGTAACTGTTGATATATATGATTGCAAAGCCTCTTGACTGCTTGGATCAGCAGCCTGGCTGAGCGTCTGTATCGCCGCCGCTTGTATTTGCATATCGGTTGAGGTTAAATCGGCCTTGGCCAGATACACTTGCATTAAGGTTTTGATCTCTGAATTGGTTTCGTTCGGTAATACTGATTTGACTTGAGCCAGCGTCTTGGCATCCGGTTTATCCAAAACCTGCTTCATCGCCTCTTTGCGTTTATTCGCATCCGCGCTGAGCAATGCATTTTCAGCCAAGTAGTTTTTGATCCATTGACGAATACTGTTATTAATCGTGATTTTTTTCGGATTGCTAACTGTCACTATCTGTTCTGGGTTGAGAGCAGTACGGTAAATTTTGGCCGCTTCATCGCCTTGAGCAATGACGGCTTGCCCATCAGATTGATATATCTTGCCTTCAGACAATGCCGTTAAAATCACTTCTGTTTGCGGCCTCTGAAAACGTGTTAACGCTTCAATAGCAGCCTGTTTCTCGGACAGGTTTTCAACCAAAAGGCCTTTGACAGCTTCCTCAAAACTATTAAAAACAGGAGCGGTTACGGCTGCATTCACAATCTGATTTGCCGGTACAGCCACCATCGATGTATCGCTAGTACTTGCACTTACTGTATCTATTTGAGCCTGTACTGGCTGCCCCAACAAAACACCTATCAATATAGAGGTCGGTATCAACCGACGAATATACCTCAGGAGATCCCGCATGTTTCGCTCTGAGAGGCTCTGAGCGAGCATTATTGAAAGTGCTTGAAATTCGAGCATAATCCCTTCCTATCAAAACTTATTTATGGACTTAAAAAGACGGCATACCGCGCAGCATGCCGCCGTCAAGTGCTACTTTTGGAGTTTGATTATTTACTATTACCTTTGCAGGTCTTGGTCGTTTGATCGTACGCACCGCATTTGATTGGATCTGTCCAGTCGGCGATCAAATTTTTGGATCCGTCTAAGAAGTCAGACCATGCATCACCTGCAACCAAGCCATTGGATTTCCAAACCACATCAAATTGGCCATTGTCTTGAATCTCGCCAATAAATACCGGTTTGGTGATGTGATGATTCGGTAGCATTTTTGCCATTCCGCCAGTCAGATTGGGAACTTCAACACCAATCAGCGCCTTTTGTACGGCCTCTGGATCAGTCGTGCCCGCTTTTTCAACTGCCTTGATCCACATGTTGAAACCAATGTACGTCGCCTCCATCGGGTCATTGACCGTACGTTTGTCGTTTTTAATAAATGCATGCCATTTATTAATGAAATCTTTATTTTCAGGCGTGTCGATACTTTCAAAATAGTTCCATGCAGCCAAATGCCCAACCAGTGGTTTGGTGTCAATACCTGATAGTTCTTCTTCACCAACAGAGAAGGCCACGACTGGAATCAGATCCGGGGTAATTTTTTGATTACCCAGCTCTTTGTAAAACGGCACGTTTGCATCTCCGTTGATGGTTGAAACCACAGCGGTTTTCTTGCCAGCAGAACCAAACTTCTTAATATCCGATACGATGGACTGCCAATCGGAATGACCGAATGGCGTATAGTTAATCATGATGTCTTCTTTTTTTACTCCTTTACCAAGCAGATAGGCTTCGAGAATTTTATTGGTGGTACGCGGATAAACATAATCTGTACCCGCTAAAACCCAACGTTTGGTTCCTTGCGAAATCAAATAATCCACGGCAGGAATGGCTTGTTGATTCGGCGCAGCACCTGTGTAGAATACATTCTTCGAAGACTCTTCACCCTCATATTGCACCGGATAAAACAGAATGCTATTTAACTCCTCAAAGACTGGCAATACCGATTTACGCGAAACAGATGTCCAGCAACCAAACACCACAGACACTTTATCTTTACTAATGAGTTCGCGGGCTTTCTCGGCAAACAATGGCCAATTGGAGGCCGGATCAACCACCACTGCCTCCAATTTTTTACCCAACAAGCCGCCTTTTTTATTTTGCTCATCCACCAACATCAATACGGCGTCTTTCAACGTGGTTTCAGAAATAGCCATCGTCCCCGATAAAGAGTGCAGCACACCAATTTTAATGGTGTCACTTGACACACTATTATTTGCTGCCGACTGCGGGGCAACCGGAGTAGCTATTTTTTGCTCGACCTTCGGACTGCAACCAAACATTAACGCAGCAGAACACAAAGCTGCCGATAATAAAAATTGTCTTCTCTTCATTTCAACTCCTTTATTTAATTAAACTAAAAATCGTGACTAATCTGATTCATAGATTGAACCTCAGAACGATGCATTCAGTTTATTTTTGGAGGGAAATTGAGCGACATTTATTTTGGTGCGAGCGCACCAAACATCGGCATAGCAGATTACCAACCGATGCACCGAAAAACACCACCACATTGTGTACCATACAACTATTTGCACAAAAGAAGAGCGCGACTCAGAAAAACAAAACCGTGTTCGTATCGAACACGGTTTATTTGCCCAAAAAACATGCATTGATTCATGATGAAACATCAACGCACCGTATCAGGGAGATTGCAAAATAGGTGCAAATCAATACGGCTTATGATAACCCTAATTCATCCCACATCCCATCAATTTTGCTTTTCACCGCCGCATCCATGACGATCGGCGTGCCCCACTCGCGCGTGGTTTCACCCGGCCATTTATTGGTCGCATCCAAGCCCATTTTCGAGCCAAGGCCAGACACTGGCGAAGCGAAATCGAGGTAGTCAATCGGTGTGTGATCGACCAGCGTGGTGTCGCGCGTCGGATCCATGCGCGTGGTAATCGCCCAGATGACTTCGTTCCAGTCGCGCGTGTTGATGTCGTCATCGACCAC
>CAYPYQ010000387.1:0-4987 GCA_964414735.1 uncultured Hydromonas sp. | reverse complement strand
AGTAAATTGGGTTTGTGATAGAAATTTTGTGACACAATAATGGGCGGCTTATCCGCCCATTATTATTGATAGAGCAGAGTTTATGGCCATTTCAGGTATCAGCCACATTACCTTCATCGTTCGCGATCTGGAGCGCGCCAGCCAGTTTTGGTGTGATGGCTTGGGCGCACAGATGGTGTATGACAGTGGTGCGCAGTGTTTTTCAAAGTCACCCGAGCGGTTTTTCGTTTTTGGGGGTGTCTGGATTGCGACCATGCAGGGCGAACCGACGATGGATCACTCGCATCGGCATGTGGCGTTTGAGGTGGATGAAGTTGCATTACCGGAGTATGAGCACAGACTCAAGCAGTTGGGCGTGCGTTTTCAAGCGCCACGCTCGCGTATCGCCGGTGAGGGCGTGTCTTTGTATGTGTATGATTTTGACGGGCATTTGATTGAGCTGCATACAGGGACTTTGGCACAGCGTCTGGCGAGCTATCAGGCGCAGTTGATTGAGGTGGAGTGAACATGCGAGTTTGGTCGATTCATCCGAAATATTTGGATCCACAAGGCTTGGTGGCGCTGTGGCGCGAAACCTTGCTCGCACGCGCGGTGCTCAAGGGAGAAACGAAAGGCTACCGCAATCATCCGCAGTTATTGCGTTTCCAACAGCAGGCCGATCCTGTCGGTGCGGTGGAGCGCTATTTGCAACTGGTGTATGCCGAGGCGGTGACGCGCGGTTATCGCTTTGATGCGCGTAAGGTTCAAACCGAGCCGTTGTCAGACATTGCGTTGATGACGGTGACAAAAGGGCAGCTCGCGTATGAATGGACGCATTTGTTACGCAAGTTGTCCGCGCGCTCACCTGCGGTGTATGAACAATGGGCGAGAGTGACTATGCCTGAATGCCACCCTTTGTTTGTAGTAGTTCCGGGTGAAGTTGAGGCTTGGGAAAAGGTGTTGTGAGCAGTCATCTGACGCGCTAATAAGTTATGTTCATCAGTCAACGCTGAGGTGTATCGTGCGTTTAATCAAGGCGTTCATTGTGAGGGACGTACTAATTATTGATAAAAGGATTCGTTATGAGTTTTCTGCAAAAAAGTGTGTTGGGTGCGTGTGCATTAGCCGTTATGGGGTGTGTCAGCGCACCGGCGCAACGTCCGGCTGACAATCCTCCAGCAACTAAGCCACAGGTTTCCGTTCCGGGTTCGGCAAATGCGGAACAGTTGTTGGGTTCGTATGCGTCCGAAGGCTACGACAAGCGGGCGCAAGGCTATGACTGGGTCGGGGTAAGCGTCGCTCCTGCAGATCAAAAACAATTACGCATCAGCGTGCGCTCGCGCGCGGATAAAAAGAAACCGACCTGTACCTTTGATGCGGTTGCTCAGCCGATCAGCTCGATGGTTTATCAAGCATCCGTGGATGGCAAAAACATTCTGTTCACCTTTGCTCGTGATGCGATCACCATCTCGACGAAATCCGATGCGGATCGCGGCCTGCTTAATTATTATTGCTCCGGTGGCGGCAGTTTGGCCGATACCTATCGCAAAATCAGTGGTGAATTGGATCAACGTCAGATCGACCCACGTGTGTTCCAAAAAAATCTGTCGTGGAATCAGGTGGGCTTTAGCGTGAGCGCTACGGGCAAAGGCTCTACTCAGCAGCTGACCATTCAACCTTACGGTTTTAAAGCGGACAATCGCAAAATAACGCAAAAAGTCGATGGTCAAGTCGTTGGTGCGGAAGTCGGCGACCTCAATGTGGATGGTTACCCAGAATTGTTGGTGTATACGCAGTCGGCGGGTAGCGGCAGTTATGGTAATGTGATTGCCTATTCGTCCAATCGCAATCAATCGTTGAGTTCCGTTGCCTTTCCAAACGTTGCCGATCATGCAAAAGCAGGTAAAGGCTATATGGGGCATGATGATTTTGCCGTAGTGGAAAGTACTTTGGTACAACGTTTCCCTGTATATGCGGCCAAAGACACGAATAACCGCCCGAGCACGGGCATGATGCGCCAAATCCAATATAAATTGCGCGATGGTGAAGCGTCATGTCAGTTTGTGATGGATAAGATTATCGAATATCCGCTGCCGGCTGCATATCGCCCGTGATGCGTGTTGGCTTAGCCTAACAAAACCCAACAAAAGCCCGTATTGGAGGCTTTTTTCTATGGGGTTTAATCAGTCCAGTGAGGTGGCGAGTATTGGGTCTTAGGCATGGGTTGCGTGCTGCGACTTAACTCAACCGGTCCTACGCCAGAATCGAACTTCAGTTTACCGTTTGGTAAAACAGTGAAGGTTGGAAGCTCGTGTTTGTAAAACAGCTTGGCGTCCGCTTGGGCGACGATTTGTTTGCTTTTTAACACAGCCGGATACGCCGTGCCCTTGTTATCAGATGGCCTTTTGCCATAAAACTCACGAACGAATAAACTTCCATCATTGCGACGGCTAATTTCTACAATGGGGTAATTGTCATTGCTCCATACACCTAAAAATGCTGCGGCGTAGTCTAGCTTTGGCGCTGAGGGTTGTGTGGTGGATGTCGTGGGTGCTGCTTTAGCAGGAGGGGTATTCGTCGATGGATGAGCACAAGCAAGTAGGGCGCAGACAGATAGCGCGATAAAGCTGCGTGTTATAAAGGCTTGATTCATAGTAATCCTTTTAATTTGTAAAATAGGCTGGTGGCAGCACGATGCCGATTATTATGAATGATTAAAATACCAACGATAATAAACTCAATCGCTTCCAGGTGCTTATTATGCCGCTCCTTGGGGTGGTGTGCATAATATAGCTATTTCTTATCTAAGTGCTTATTCGATATCGGGTTGACCTGTTTTTGAGGGTAGATTTAAATGGCGGGGTGATGTTATGTTATAATATAACAAATCAATGGAGTGTTCTATGAATCACAGTCAGTTCATCAAATCTGCCTCAGCGCACTGCGTGAAAAACGGTGCGAATCTAACCGAGCTACGTCGGCAGGTGCTGGAGCTGGTATTACGGCACGACGGCGTGGTCAAAGCCTACCAAATTTTGAATGATTTACAGCAGGCGCGCGGCTCGGCTGCGCCGCCGACGGTGTACCGTGCGCTGGATTTTTTAGTCGAGCAGGGGATTTTGCACCGCGTGGATGCGCTCAATGGTTATGTGGTGTGTCACCATTTGGACTGTGCGCATCCGAGCATTATCGTGACCTGTCGGGAGTGCGGCAAAGTGGATGAAATGGCGGCGCAAGAGGGCTTTGATGCCTTGCGTCAAGCATGCGAAGCACATGGCTTTGCTATCGAGCAGCAGCAGATTTTACTCAACGGTCGTTGCGCGAATTGTGCCAAAGCGACTCGAAACTGAACTATACCTATTTGCTTGTTATGAAATTTTCTAAATTTAATTTACTCACCATGTCGGTTTGGACGCGTGTGGTTTTGGCACTGGGTATTTTGCTCATGCTGTGGCTGGCGATTGCGTGGGCGTTGGGTTGGTTTGCAGGAGCGCGGACATGAGCGGCGTGGTTTTATCCAATGTGACGGTGAGCTATCAGCGTCGCCCAGCGGTGCATCATGTCAGCGGGCGCTTTGAATCCGGTGTGGCAACAGCGATCGTCGGGCCGAATGGCGCAGGGAAAAGTACGCTGCTCAAGGCGATGGCTGGTATTTTACCAGTCGATAGCGGTGAGGTGTGCCTGAATGACTGCACGCCAACGTCGTTGGCTTATCTGCCGCAAAAAGCAGAGATTGATCTGTCGATGCCGATGACGGTGTTTGAGCTGGTAGCAACGGGGTTGTGGCGCAGTATGGGTGCGTTTCGCGCGGTGCGTGCAGAGGGATTGGCGCGGATTGAGCAGGCTTTGGTTCAGGTAGGCTTGGCGGATTTTAGCGAAAGGCCTTTGGCGGCACTGTCCATCGGGCAATTGCAGCGGGTGTTGTTTGCACGGATTTTGGTACAGGATGCGCCGGTGATTTTGCTCGATGAGCCGTTTAATGCAGTGGATGCGAAAACCACCGAGGTGCTATTGGGTTTGGTGCGTCAGTGGCAGGGGGAAGGACGCACGGTGATCGCGGTGCTGCATGATTTTGAGCAGGTTCGGCGGTATTTCGCGCAGGCGCTGCTGTTGGCGCATGAGGTGGTGGCGTGGGGCGCTCCGGCGGAGATTTTGACGGCGGATAATTTGATCGCGGCCAATGAGCGCTGTGCGCATTGGTACGATCGTACCGATGTCTGCCTGACGGAGAATACGGCTGAGGAGGGCGCGCATCACCACCACGATCATCATGATCATGGGCAATCGCATTCAAATGGGGGGCACTGATATGCGTTTATATGATGTATTGATCGCGCCTTTTGCGGACTTTGCCTTTATGCGGCGTGCGCTGGTTGGCAGCGTGGCGTTGGCATTGGGCAGCGGACCGGTGGGCTTGATGCTGGTGCTGCGTCGCATGAGTTTGATGGGTGATGCGATGAGCCATGCGGTGTTACCGGGCGCGGCTTTGGGCTTTATGTGGTTTGGTTTGAGTTTGCCTGCTATGAGCGTGGGGGGCTTTTTCGCCGGTGTGGTGGTGGCTTTGCTCGCGGGTTTGGCGACGCGGTTTTCGAATCTGAAGGAGGATGCGAACTTCGCGGCGTTTTATCTGATGGCGTTGGCGTTGGGGGTGCTGATTATTTCCAAATCCGGCAGTCAGGTGGATTTGGTGCATATTTTGTTTGGTTCGGTATTGGCGGTGGATCGTGCAGCGTTGCTGCTGATGGGGATTGTGTCAAGTGTGTCTCTATTGACGCTGGCGGTGATGTATCGTCCGTTGGTGCTGGAGGGGGTAGATCCAATTTTTCTGCGCTCGGTCGGTGGTCGTGGCGGTGTGTGGTTTTTGGGTTTTTTGATGTTGGTGGTGCTGAATTTGGTTGCGGGTTTCCAGTCGCTTGGGACTCTGATGTCGGTCGGGCTGATGATGTTACCCGCGATCAGTGCGCGTCTGTGGTCGCATAGTATTGGAAAAATGCTGGTGATTTCGGTG
>CAYPYQ010000386.1:0-1814 GCA_964414735.1 uncultured Hydromonas sp. | reverse complement strand
CAAGAATTGAGATTATACAAGGCGTTTTAAATTTGGTCAATGACTCGGCGATAATTTTTTACAAAAATCGCCGAGATTCGCTTTTCAAATAAAAATTCAACCTCTAATCATGACTGAACAAAAACTTCAATGATCACTTACGCCAAAGCGCCGTTGCGATTCATCGCCGCGACAAACGCGAGGAACGACGCGGTCACGATGTTTGAATGCAAGCCCACACCATAGGTCGGCGCTTGATCCGGATGTGCAACTTGGACGTAGCACACGGCTTCTTGCGACGTATTGCCAATCTCAGGATGAATATCGTGCTGCGAATACTGAGTCACCGAGAATTTCGTACCTAAGGCTTGGTTCAACGCAGAGGCAAACGCAGATAACGGACCATTGCCCTGACCTTGGATCACTTTTTCTTCGCCATTAACTACGATAGTCGCGGAAATGGTTTCCACACCATCTTGGTGCTCAATGCTGTGTTTGACATAGCGCACTTTATCGGAAGGTTCTACAAAGGTTTGCGTGAACACGTCGTAGATTTGTTCGCTGGTCAATTCTTTACCGGTTTCGTCAGCCAATACTTGCACCGCGCGCGCAACTTCGACCTGTAACAGACGTGGTAACTCAAAGCCATAATCGCGCTCGAGCAAGTAGGACATCCCGCCTTTACCCGACTGCGCGTTCACACGAATCACCGCGTCGTAGCCACGACCGAGATCAGCCGGGTCAATCGGCAGATACGGCACTTCCCACATCACCGGCTCATCGCCTGCGGCGGCTTGGCGTTCTTTCTGACGGGTCAGACCTTTCTTAATCGCATCTTGGTGCGAACCTGAAAACGCAGTAAACACGAGTTCGCCCGCCCACGGATGACGCGGACCGACTGGCAATTGCGAGCATTCCTCAACTACTTGTACCACTTCCATGATGTTGGAGAAATCGACTTGCGGGTGGATGCCTTGAGACCAGAGATTGACTGCCAGATTGGCCAAGCACACATTACCCGTGCGTTCGCCATTGCCAAACAAGCAGCCTTCCACCCGATCCGCACCCGCAAGCATACCGAGCTCAGCACACGCCGTACCCGTGCCACGGTCGTTGTGCGGGTGCAAACTGATGAGCACGCTGTCACGATTCGGAATGTGGGTATGGAAATATTCCACTTGATCCGCATACACGTTCGGCGTAGATACCTCGATGGTCGCCGGCAGATTGAAAATAATCTTGTTCTCCGGTGTCGCCATGCCCCAACGCTCCATCACGGCTGCACAGATTTCCACCGCGAAATCGACCTCGGTCATGCTGAATGTTTCAGGCGAGTATTCCAAACGCCATTGGGTTTGTGGGTATTGCTTGATCGCTGCTTTGATGTCGTCCACTGCTTTGAGCGCCAGATCAATGGTTTCTTGACGATTTTTGGCAAAGACCACTTCGCGGAACAGCGGGCTGGTCGCGTTATACACGTGTACGGTCGCGGTTTTTGCACCCGCCATGGATTCAACGGTGCGATTAATCAAGTCAGTACGACCTTGGGTCAGCGCCTGAATCGTCACGCCATCCGGAATACGATTTTCATCAATCAGGCGACGCACGAAGTCAAACTCAATCTGAGATGCAGATGGGAAACCGAATTCGATTTCTTTATAACCCAGACGCACCAGCAAATCCCACAAACGCAATTTTTTCTCGATGTCCATCGGGTCAATCAATGACTGATTGCCGTCGCGCAGGTCGGTAGACAACCACAGCGGCGCGTGGGTCAAACGCTTGTTCGGCCATTGACGGTTTTCCAGTTTAATTTGCGGGTATTGGCGGTACTT
>CAYPYQ010000385.1:0-2774 GCA_964414735.1 uncultured Hydromonas sp. | reverse complement strand
AATAACCATCCAGAGATTGAATCCGGCGCACGCCAAGGACTATCGTGCCTTGATGCTGGAGGCGTATGAACGCCATCCCGATGCGTTTTTGTCCAGTACGTTTGAGCGAGCCGCATTGCCGTTGGCGTGGTGGGAAAGCCGTTTGGATGATCGGCTGGACGCGAAGGAAATGGTGTTTGGCGCGTTGGATGCGCAAGGGCGATTGTGCGGTGTGGCGGGATTGAGTGTGGGTGCGCGTGAAAAGGAGGCGCACAAAGCAACGCTGTTCGGTATGTACGTCCCGTCAGCGTGTCGCGGACAGGGCATCGGCGCACAGTTGGTGCAATCGGTTTTGGATGAAGCACGCGCTCGACAGCTGCGCTTGGTACAATTGACCGTGACCCAAGGCAATGAGGCGGCGGAGCGTTTGTATGCGTCGCAGGGGTTTGAGATTTTTGGTGTGGAGCCGATGGCCTTGCGCTTGGGGGATGCGTTTTTTAATAAAGTACACATGTGGTGGCACTGTGATGCTTAGGAATGAAATGAGTCAACGTAGAATTGGTCTGATCGGCGGTCTGAGTTGGTACTCGAGCGCAGACTATTATCATCGCATCAATCATTTGGTGTGTCAGCGTTTGGGTGCGCACCATTCGGCTGATTGTGTGGTGTTGAGTTTGGAGGAGCAGCGGTTTTTGGATGCAACCGTGCATGATCCAATCTCGGTAGAAGCGGCGCACATGTTGTGCGACGCGGTACGCGATTTACAGAAAATCGGCTGTGAGGTGATTGCATTCACGGCCAATGGTGTGCATCGTTTTGTCGAAATTGTTGAGCAGCAAACCGGTGTGCGACTGTTGAGCATCATGGATGCAGTGGGACAGCATTTGTTGGCGGAGGATGTGCGCTGTGCGGGACTTTTAGGAACGGGCAATACGATGCAGTTGCCGTTTTATCGTGAGCGTTTGGCCACGCTGGGTGTGACGGCGATCGTACCGGATGAGGCGGGCATTCGCCAAGTGGATGCATTGATTATGGATGAATTGACGCTGGGGATTTTTCGCGATGAGACACGCGATGTGGTGCTGAATATTTGCGATACGCTCAAGGCACGTGGTGCGCAGCGCATTATTTTGGGCTGTACTGAGTTGCCGATGTTGTTGAGTGATGCGCAAATGCAGCAAGCGGGGCTTTTATCCAGTATGGAAGTGCATTGTCAGGCGATTGTGGCGGCGGCTTTGCAAGCGGCATGAATAGCTCATGAATAGCTCATGAATGTTGCCGTGGTGACGTTGTTAACATTCTGAGCCTGCAAAAGCAGGCTCTTTTATTTTTAACATTACAGTTGAATAATTGTTCAATTGTTGTATAATTCGCTACCGTTTCAGGAGTAGGCATAATGGATGATACGCAGGATATTGAGCAGCTGGCCGATGTGTTTAGTTTATTGGGTGAACCGACGCGTTTACGCATCGTATTGGCGTGTTTTGACGCGCCGAAAGGCGTGGGCGAAATCGCGCAGGATTTGAATCTGAGTATGTCGCTGATTAGTCATCATTTGCGTTTGTTGCGCGCAGCGCGCATCGTGCATGCTGAGCGCGTGGGTAAGCATGTGTATTGCAGTTTGACTGATGTGCATATTCGCACCATGCTCAGTAATATGCTGGAGCACATCGGCGAGGATGCCGAGTAGTTTTTTATTAAAAGATCATTGGGGGATTTTTATGTCGATGTTTCATCATCACGATGATGGCGATGCGCATCATCAGCATCAGATGCATTATACGGCGAGCCGTTTCATAGGCTTTGCTTTGCTGTTGACCGGTGGTTTCGCGATCGTAGAGATCATTGCGAGTTTTGCTTCGGGTTCGCTGGCGCTGCTTTCGGATGCGGGGCATATGTTGACGGATACGGCGTCGTTGGGCTTGGCGTATATTGCGCAGCGCTTTGCGATGCGTCCGGCTTCGTCGAAGCTGTCATTCGGTTATACGCGTGTGGAGATTGTTGCGGCGTTTGTGAATGCGCTGTTTATGCTGGTGATTATCGGCTGGATTGTGTTTAAAGCTGTGTCGCGTTTGATTCATCCTACGCCTGTGGCGGGCGAAACGGTGACGCTGGTGGCGACGCTGGGGCTTTTTGTCAATCTGTTGGTGGCGTGGTTGTTGATGCGTGACCAATCGTCGATGAATGCACGCGCGGCACTGGTGCATGTGATGGGTGATTTACTCGGCTCAGTGGCGGCGATAGCCGCGGGTTTGGTTATTTCGTTTACCGGTTGGCTGCCGATTGACCCGATTTTGTCGATGGTGGTGGCGGTGTTGTTATTGAATTCAACTTGGCGCTTGATTAAAGAATCCGGTTGGCATCTGCTCGATGGCGTGCCGGATCACATTGATTACGAAGGCGTGGGTGAGGATTTGCTCAAGGTTGAGGGCATTGAGTCGGTGCATGATTTACATATTTGGAATATGTCGCCGGATCATCCGATGTTGACCGCGCATGTCTTACTCAAATCCAATGTGCGCTGGCCGATTTTGCTTGAATCCGCGCGTTTGATGCTGCGTGATAAGCATAAAATTGAGCATATTACTTTGCAGCCGGAGTGGCAGGATGAGGGGATTGTGTATCGTCCGCCGAGTCATCTGAGTGATGGCGATGTGTGCCCGACGGAGACGGCGGAGCATCATTGATGCGATGAGGGGTGTGAAACAAAGGCGGGATTTCCCGCCTTTTGTTTTTTGTCGAGTGAAAGATGATTATTCCTCGCCCAAAAATCCGCCGCTTTGGTGCGCCCAGAG
>CAYPYQ010000384.1:0-5030 GCA_964414735.1 uncultured Hydromonas sp. | reverse complement strand
ATGCCGCGCATCACGATGGCGGCAGCGGTGCTTGGTTGGGTTGATGCTTGTGCTGACATGGTGTGCTCCAAACAATCGGTGGGTAATTTATGCTGTTCTGTTATGAATAGTTTTGAAAAAACGATGGTGCAGCAACACCATCGTTTTCCTTTTGTACGTCATCGCGTTTGCCAGTGTTTTTTTAATGTAGGTAAACGCGAGTAGTTAAAGCCTAAAGTCAGGTGTTACTTTTTACAAGTGGCTTCAACTTTGATTTTGCCGGCAATAATGTCTTTCTTGATTTGATCGACTTTGGTGCGCATGTCGGCTGTAATCAGGTCTTTGTTGTATTGGTCATCAGCCCAGCCCACACCGTCTTCAGCCAAACCGATGGATTGCGCGCCGGCTTTGAATTTACCTTGGCTGGCTTCGAGGAATGCGTTTTTAACCGCTACGTCCACACGTTTCACCATAGAGGTCAGCATGGTGCCTGGGAACAGGTAGTTTTGGTTGCTATCCACACCGATGGCGTATTTTTTCGAGTCTTTGGCTGCTTGGTACACACCATTGCCGGTCGCGCCCGCTGCTGCGAAGATCACATCTACGCCACGGTCAAATTGTGAGCGTGCCAATTCACCGCCTTTGGTCGGATTGTTCCATGCTTCGCCAGTGGTACCAACGATGTTTTCGATGAATTTTACGCTAGGGTTAACGTATTTGGCGCCTTGTTGGTAGCCGCATGAGAAACGGCGAATCACAGGGATGTCCATGCCGCCCACGAAACCGACTGAGCCGGATTGGGATTTCATTGCGGCCAATGCGCCGACGAGGAAAGAGCCTTCTTCTTCACGGAATGTGATGGATTTAACGTTTGGCGCTTCGATCACGTCGTCCACGATGACGAAGTGGCTGTTTGGTAATTCTGGGGCAACTTTCTTAACGGCTGGTGAGCCAGAGAAACCGATGGTCACGATCGGGTCGGCATTGCGTTGAGCCAATTTGCGCAAAACGGCTTCGCGTTCTGCTTCGTCATTCAGTTGAATGTCGATGTAGTTTTTACCGGTTTCTTTTTTGAATGCTTCTGCGCCGGTATAGGCTGATTCGTTGAATGATTTGTCAAATTTACCGCCTTTGTCAAACACGATGGCAGGGCTGGACGCGCCTGTTGCCGTTGCGGTTGCCGGTTTGTCAGTGCCGCCTTCTGGTTTCGCGGTGTTACCTTTGCCACATGCGGTCAACGTCAATACCGTGATGGCTGCCAATGCCCAGACGTACTTTTGCTTCATACTGATACTCCTATGAGTGATTGTGTTTGGTGTATTTGATGCGGTTTTATGGTCTGAAAACTTGTGAAACAGATCATAGAAAGGCGTGATTATCTTAGCACAAAGCGTCACAAAATCGCCACAAAATGATTGTTATATTTATAACATTTTCAGAATTTTTTGTTAATTTATTTACTTTTTGGTAAGAGGGGTGGACTTTGGTAATGGTTAATCGGGGTGGCGGAGAAACGGATCGGGTTCGCTACTAAATCGTAGTTTTCATCGGTACGAACGATCATGCCGCGCGCGCGAAGCTGCGGATCGGCAAATACGCGGTCGATGGTGTTGATCGGTCCGCATGGGAAACCGTATTGCTCACCGAGTGCGACCCATTCGTCGATGGTTTTGCGCATCATGGCTGGTTCTAATGTGTGCTCCAGCTCTTTGCGGTAGCGCGTACGTTGGGCATTGGTGATGAATCGTTCGTCCTGCGCTAATTCGGGTAATCCGGCGGCTTGACACAGTTGGGTAAACTGCGCGTCGTTACCGACCGCGAGCATGACGAAGCCATCCTGCACGCGCATCGGTTGATACGGTGCGATTGACGGGTGCGCGCTGCCTTGGCGCGTGGGGATTTGGCCGCTGAGCAGGTAGGTGGCTGCTTGATTGGCGAGCATGGCCGCCTGCACGTCAAACAGCGCGAGGTCGATGTGTTGGCCTTCGCCGGTGACATGACGGTGATTAACCGCGGCCAAAATGGCGGTGGTGGCGTACATCGCGGTCATCAAATCAACGACGGCGACGCCGACTTTCTGCGGCGCTTGCTCGGCCTCGCCGGTGATGCTCATCAACCCGCCCATCGCTTGGATCAGCGCATCATAGCCCGGGCGGTCTTTATACGGGCCGTTTTGGCCAAATCCTGTGATCGAGCAGTAAATAATGCTCGGGTTAATCACGCGAATCGACGCATAGTCCAAACCATATTTCGCTAAACCGCCGACTTTGTAATTTTCAATCAAAATGTCCGCGTTTTTAATCAACTCCAGCAAACGTGCGCGATCGTCCTGCTGCGTGAAATCCAGCGCGATATTGGTTTTATTGCGGTTGGCGCAGAAATAGTACGCCGCATCCTTTGAGCCATCCTCGCGCTCGATAAACGGCGGCCCCCATTTTCGCGTGTCGTCACCTTTGGGATGCTCGATTTTCAGTACCTTTGCGCCCATGTCGGCTAGATTTTGCGCGGCAAACGGGCCTGCGAGAATGCGCGACATATCAATCACGGTTAAATTGGATAAAGCTGATGGGGTCGTGGTGTCAGTCATAATAGCTTTCGATGGGCGAACAGTGCCGCAGAGGCGATACAAAGCGTTATAATCGCACGAGTATCCATAAATGAAAACCCCCATATTTGGGGTAAACCATAGAGCCAATCAATGACCGAAGCAGTCAATCCAAAAAAACCTCCCGCCACGCCGTATGATTTGATCGGCGGTGAACCGCGCGTGCATGCGCTGGTTGAGCGGTTTTACGACCTCATGGAAATCGAACCGAAATACGCCGAGCTGCGCGCTACGCATCATGAGAGCCTCGATATGACGCGCGAAAAGCTATTTTTCTTTTTGAGCGGTTGGCTCGGCGGGCCACAACTGTATATCGAAAAATACGGCCATCCACGCCTGCGTGCGCGGCATTTGCCGTTCAAGATTGGGGCGGTTGAGCGTGACCAGTGGGTCGCATGCATGGCGCAGGCGATGCGCGAAATCGACGTGCCCGAAAAACTGTTTCAACAGCTGATTAATTCGTTTTACAACACTGCCGAATGGATGCGCAATCAGCCCGATCCGGTTGAGGGCGAGCCGCAGATGCCGATGATGGGCGTGAAACCGCCTGATCTCACGGCGACGTTTGAGCGTCTGTCCGCGCAGTACGGCGTACAGATTTTGGCGAAAGGCGTGTGATGGACGGACAACTATTCACGATTTTGCTCGGCGTGGTGATCGCATTGCTGGTGTTGGTATTGCTGCTGGTGGTATTTGTATTCACGCGCTCAGGACAGCAACGGGCGCAACTGCTTGAGCAGAAAATTTTACAGCAGCAGGCCGGACAACAGCTCGGAGCGCAACTCGGGCAGATCGCACAGAGCCTTGACGATGGCTTTGACAAAGCCTACGAGCAGGGTACGCAGCAAACCACCGCCATGCGTGAGCACGCCAGCGTACTGGCACGCGAGCAGCGCGAGGAACTGGGGCAAAACCTGTTTCGCGTGCAAAGCCTGATGGGTGATGAGCTCAAAGCCGTGCGCGAAAACCAAAGCCTCGAATCGCAAAACGCACGCGAAACCCTGCTCAAACAACTCACGCAGACCACCACGCAGCTGGTGCAGCAATTGCAACAGCTCAACGACACCACCGAGCGACGCATGAACCACATGCGTGAAAATATGGAGCAACGCCTGCAAAGCATCGAGCAAAACAACGCGAAAAAGCTCGAAGAAATGCGCGTCACCGTGGATGAAAAACTGCATGCCACCTTGGAGCAACGCCTCGGCGAATCGTTCAAACAAGTATCCGACCGACTGGAGCAAGTCCATCGCGGTTTGGGCGAAATGCAAAACCTCGCCGTTGGCGTGGGCGATCTCAAACGTGTGCTGACCAACGTCAAATCACGTGGCACGTGGGGTGAGATGCAACTGGCGAATTTGCTCGAAAACATCTTCACGCCGGATCGCTATGCCGCGAATGTTAAAACTGTACCGAACAGCAACGAAATGGTCGAGTTCGCCATCAAGCTACCGGGGCGTGGTGAATCGGCGGACGATGTGGTCTGGCTGCCGATTGACGCGAAATTCCCGAAAGAGCAGTACGAGCGCATGCAGGAAGCGCAGGATGCGGCGGATGCCGATGTGCTGGACAAAGCACGCAATGATTTGTTCCGCCAAATCAAACTGGAAGCCAAAACCATCAACGAAAAATACGTCGCGCCGCCATACACCACCGATTTCGCGGTCATGTTCCTGCCGACCGAAGGGTTGTATGCTGAGGTCGCGCGTGAGGCAGGGCTGCTCGATCAATTGCAACGTGAGCACCGCATCGTGGTCGCAGGCCCAACGACGCTGACCGCATTGCTCAACAGCCTGCACATGGGATTTCGCACGTTGGCGATGGAAAAACGTGCCTCCGAAGTCTGGCAAGTGCTCGGTGCGGTCAAAACCGAGTTCGGCAAATTTGGCGACGTGCTTGCCAAAACCAAACAGAAACTCGATCAAGCCGCCTCGGAAATCAGCAAAGCCGAAATCCGCACACGGGCGATGAATCGCGCCCTGAACAAAGTGGAGCAAATCGAGAGTGACAGTGCGGCGAAGATGCTGGGGCTGGCAGATGATTCGGACGTGGGGGATATAACGAAGGTCGAATCCGAAGCAAGCAAATTATTCTAGCCGTACCGCTACGCGTAACGATACAGTTTATGCTGTGTTTTTAAAATTGTATCGATACTGTACTGTTTTTGTGATTTAAAGTAGAGTCGTATCTCGGATACATATTTTTATAGTTGTCGCTGAATTATTACTAAAGGTGTCATCATGTCATTTCAAAATCTATTTTCCAAACGCGCCACTGCCATCAAAAGCTCTGTGATTCGTGAAATTCTCAAAGTTACTGGTCGCCCAGAGGTGATTTCTTTTGCCGGCGGCTTGCCATCGGATGCGAGTTTCCCCGTACCGCAACTCAAAGCCGCATTTGAAAAAGTTATGACCGATGCGCCGCAAGCCGCTTTGCAATACTCCAC
>CAYPYQ010000383.1:0-1940 GCA_964414735.1 uncultured Hydromonas sp. | reverse complement strand
CTCGTCATGCTGTTTTTCATCGGTGTGGCTTTCCCCGTTGCATGGCATACCGTCGTTGCATGGTCGTTGGCCATGATGGTATTGGCCAAAATTCAGGGGATGCGCTGGCGCAGCATACTGGTTTACCTCGGACTGGCGTTGCTGCTCTCATGGTCAATCTGGCTGTGGAATATCGTGTTTGTCGCCGAGCGTACCGATGCGACGATGCAAAAAGCCAATCAAATTTTATTGCGCGTCACCACCATGACTTGGGTCGCACTGATGTCCGGATCGATGGTGAATCTGCGCGACGTGGTCAGCACCGCGCTGCAACGCGGCTGGCTCAGCATGAATGTCGCCTATGCGCTGCAACTGGGTTTCGGTGCGATTGGTCTGATGCGTGCGGAGGTCAAACGCATCATGCTCAGCGCCAAATTGCGCGGATTGACGTGGCGCGAGCGATTTTTGCAATGGTTACCTATTCTAATTTTTGCCCTGCGTCACGCCACACGCGGTGCGATGAGCCTGCGCGCACGCGGTCTGGCCGAACATGAAGCGCGTAAAACGTTTTACTACAATTATCAAAGCACACCTAGACAACGATGGTTTGCATGGCTGGCATTGCTGATTTTGCTGAGCATCACCGTGGCGAGTGAATACGTTCGACGCATTCCATAAAACGACGTACTTTATAAAATGCCAGAACACACTCAAACGACGAGCCAAGCTACCGCCTCAGATCAAATCCAAAAAATATACCGTCATTCCCGTGCAAGCAGCAAGCCAGTTATAACCACAGAATGATTGACTCAAACGATGGATTCCCGCTTGCGCGGGAATGACGATGTTCTTATTTGAGATTTCTTAATACGTTTTTGACAATCGTATCTCTACTACGGACGCTTTAGCTCAAACAAATCCGTGGTTTTCGCATACCAGTCTCCGCCCATTTTGCCAACCGAGCCGAGCATGCCTTGTTTGATCGCACCTTCGTCATTCAGCAAATCATCCCGCACATAAATCGACAGCACATCCAGTAGTACCACCGTACCGCCCGCAGGCACTGAGCTGAGATTCAGCACTTCACGCAAACGACATTCATAGCGCATCGGCGCATCAGCGACGGACAATGGTTTGACTGAGACACTCACACAGGCAGACACTCCGGCAAATTCAAATTCACTCTGCGTGCTGGGCAAGGCCGCACAGGTTTGATTCATCGCCTCTGCCGCACTGGCATTCACCACATTAATCACGCATTCGTTGGTCGCCAGCAGATTATTCAGCGTATCTTTGTTACCCCCTTCTTTCGGTTGCAACTGCGTGAACATCAGCACCGGCGGATTACAGCTCGCCACGCTGAAAAACGAATACGGCGCAAGGTTATTCACGCCCTCCGCCGACTGCGTGCTGATCCACGCGATCGGGCGCGGCGTCACACCCCCAACCAGTAAACGATAGTTGTCCAGAGCGGAAATGTCAGAAGTTTGGAATTGCATGATGAGATCCAGTTAATGAATGATTAATGAGTGATTAAGGGATTAATTAACCGGTTAATTATACAAACCTTGATTTTCAAGTACAATCGCATCTCTTTGAAATATTGCGCCACATTCCTTTTTCGTTGTTATGTCTCGTCCATCCCTATTCACCATCACCCTCCCTGTTTTACTCGGCTACATTCCATTGGGTATGACCTTTGGCTTTCTCATGGTCTCGCAGGGCATCGCATGGTACATCCCGATTTTATTCAGTATTTTTGTATTTGCAGGCGCAGCGCAGTTTTTGGCGGTGGGTTTGGTGGTCAATCATGCGGCGCGGCTGGATACGGCGATTGCAACTTTTTTAATCAATCTGCGCCATGTGTTTTACGGTCTGTCGCTGTTTGATTTTCTGCCGCATACTTGGGCCAAGCGGCTGTATTTTATGTTCGGCATTACCGACGAGACTTATTCGCTGTT
>CAYPYQ010000382.1:0-7710 GCA_964414735.1 uncultured Hydromonas sp. | reverse complement strand
GATCTGGCGGGAAAAAGTGAAAGCGTGCATAACTACGCACCATTCGTACGCTGGTTGACGTTTAACCCGAAAACCGAAAGCTCCAAACTGTATGCCTACCCACTCAATGCCGCTGATTACAAAGGTGGTAAAACAGGTAACACCAAGCTCGGCGATCTGGTTGCGCTGGGACAAAATCGCTTCATCACGATTGAACAAGGCAGCGGTGCAGACGGCAAAGTATTCAACTGGCTGATGCTGGTGGAAATCCCACAGAATGCCAGCGAAATCACCACAGCCGGTGTCGAACTGGAAAAAAGCAGCATCCTGCAAAAACCCGTGGATGGCGCGGATTACAGCCGCATCGTTCCTTTGAAAAAGACGCTGCTGCTCAATCTGAATCAACTGGACTGGAGTGCAGAAAAAGCCGAAGGTTTGGCTTTGGTCGACAATCAAACGCTGGCTTTGGTCAACGACAATGACTTTGGCCTGCGCACCGCCGTATTTGACAACAGCGGCAAAGAAATTAAAGCCGACATCACTGAATGCACGGCGAATGAGCAAGGCGCGTCACAAGGCGATTGCGTCGATAAAAAAGTGCAGGTCGTTCCGGCCAAAGCCGCCGATCTGGCGCAAAATTTCTGGCTGATTCGCTTCCCGAAAGCCCTGAACCAATACACGGTGCGTTAACCATTTCCGCTCAATCAAGCGCATCAAGCCAATAAAAAAAGCGAGTGAATATCCCTCGCTTTTTTTATTGGCTGCAAAATAATCAAACTTCGATCATTTCACACGGTTACGGTATTCATTGGTACGGGTGTCGATCTCGATCTTGTCACCCGTATCTACGAACAACGGCACTTGAATTTCAAAACCAGTGGCCAATTTGGCGGTTTTCAATACTTTACCGGATGAGGTGTCACCTTTAACCGCAGGTTCGGTATAAGTCACTTCACGCACGATGATGGTGTCTGGCTCAACCGCGATTGGACGATCTTGGTAGAACGTTACGTCGCAGCGCATACCATCTTCGAGGTAGTTCAATACATCGCCCATGCTGTCCGCTTCGATTTCGTATTGGTTGTAGTCTTCGTCCATGAACACGTACATCGGATCACCGAAGTAAGAGTAAGTCACCGATTTTTTATCCAAAATCAGTACGTCGAATTTGTCATCCGCGCGATAAACCACTTCCGAACCGGCGCCGGTCAACAAATCTTTCATTTTCATTTTGATGACCGCACCTGAGCGGCCAGAGCGGCTGTATTCGGTTTTCAATACGACTTTGGCTACGCCGTCGACCATAAACACGTTACCTTGGCGGAGTTCTTGAGCTGTTTTCATAATCAGTGATACCTTTTTGCAATTGGGTAAGTTGGAATGCAACACAAACTGGGCTGAGAAAATACGCAACGACGATCACACGCCCAAAAATTTAACGCGACATTATAGCCCATTTTACTGTATAAAGCCACCACGCAATGCGTTCTGCATGCCCCTATGGTTTTTCAACCACGGATAGGCAATGAATCAACTGCGTGACCAAATCATCTTGCCGAGCCAAACGCCCTGCCACCTCGTGCGCATGCTGTTTGAGTTGGGGCATGGCATTAACGTAGCCCTCCCACTGAGCAGTCAATACAGAAGTGCCGACCTGAGCATCATTCCAGCTCAATATCAAATCTGTATTGACTTGAGTCAGAGCCTCATCTGTCGAAGTGCCATACATCTGCGTGAAGGCCTTGAGTTTATCCCAATGCACGTCGTCGTCTTGCTTATAAATATCCCACACCAGCGGCTTGCCCGCCCACAGCGCACGCACGAGGCTATCCTCACCACGCACCATATTGATGTCCGCGCTCCACAGCAGTTGATCGTATTCGCCCTGAGATAACATCGGCAAAAAGCGCACGCTCAAGCGCCCTGCATCCCACTGTTCTGCATCTCCCGATGGCAAGCCCAACGCCACCCAAGCCTTTTTCAACGCCTCACTCGCTTTGCCATACGTCACTGCCAATTGTACCGGCGCATGACCTTCAATCAAAGTGGGTAACCATGCTTGCAACGGCATGTATTCGTAGCCAAACAGACTGATTTTCAAAGCCGCATCATCCCTCAAAAATCCAGTCAACTCTGACCAATATTGCGGTCGCTCCACCACAAACGCATTCCGCCGCGCCAATAAATCGCGCTCTCGCAGCAATCCGCCGGTACGCTTGGTAAACCCGGGAAAAAAGAACACTTTATTCAAGCCGCCCGCCTGCGGCGAAGGCAATAGATGCGAGCCTTCAACCCACGATTCAGCGCTGAGATATTCCAAATTCACCCAATGCGGTTTCACGGCACACCGAGCCATATTGTCAACGTATGCAGCGGGAATTTCACAAGCAAAGGCCTCAATCACGGCGTCAGCCGGCGTCATTTCAGACCAGTTCACCGTATCGTTCCACGCGTAGATGTGCAGTGTTGGCAACTGGATCAACTCATGCTGCCAAGCAGACAACACTTGCGGTTGATCGATCCACAGGCGCACCTCGGCGGCGTGCTCGCGCACCAATTGCCGCGCCAAACGCCAGCACACGCCCGCGTCGCCCCAGTTATCAATCACCCGACAAAACAGATCTATTCGCATCACTCATCCGAAAAAGACATCCGCACACACCTGCGCAGAGTCGCGTAAAATACAGCCTTGAACATTTTTAAACAGCGTCCATTTTAGCAAACATGACATTACCGACCGATACTTTATACCGCTTCCTTTTTGACAACGCGCCCGTAAAAGGTGAGCTGGTGCAACTGCCGAACACCTGGCACACCATCACTCATACCGCGAAAAAGCGCGCCTATCCAGCCGTCGTAACCGAAATCCTCGGTCAGATGACCGCTGCTTGTGCACTGCTTTCAGCCAATCTGAAATTCGACGGCTCGATGATCATGCAGATTCATGGCGACGGCCCGATTCAACTGCTGGTGGTAGAGTGCCGCTCCGACCTGACCATTCGTGCAACGGCAAAAGTCGCTGAAAATGCCGCCATTGACGCAGATATGAGTTTACAAACTTTACTGAACCAAAACGGCAAAGCGCGCTTTGCCATCACCCTCGATCCGAACGATCGCCAGCCCGGTCAGCAGCCTTATCAAGGGGTCGTACCTTTACATGGCGACAGCATAGCCGAGATTCTGATGCACTATATGAGCACATCAGAGCAATTGGACACACACATTCAGCTCGCGGCAAACGCGAACAACTGCGCGGGTATTTTGCTGCAAAAATTGCCCTTACACGGTGGCGCACAGAACGAATCACAAAACCTGCACGTCTGGGACGAATTGCGCTCCATCGTCCACACCGTGGATGATGAAGAGCTACTCAAAACCTCGGCGGACACATTGATGCATCGGTTGTTTTGGCAATATCCGATGGAGCACAGCATCACGCAAAGCGTACAATTCGGCTGTACCTGCTCACCGCAAAAGGTTACGGATATGTTGAAAATGCTGGGTGAAGAGGAAGCCTTGGACATGCTGAACGCGCAAAACCACGTTGAAGTCGGTTGTGATTTTTGCGGTCAAACCTATGAGTTAACGGGCGAGCAAGTGCGCGCGCTGTTCGATCCGAACGCCAGCCAGCCAACCAGTGCATTACATTAACGCATTGGGCAGCCAATAAAAAACCGCAGATCACTGCGGTTTTTTGTTTTCATTCACGCTGGCAGCGGTGGGCGGCGTTGACGCAGCAGGATTGACTGCTGCCGCATTGGTCGGTTTCGCATCTTTTGCACCATCAGCCGTATTAGGCGTGACAGGCGCGGCCTGCCCACCCGGTTGCACCACCGACGGCTGATCCATCACTTGGACAAACACTTCATTGCGCTTAATCATCCCCAGTTGCAAACGCGCACGCTCCTGCACCGCATCCTGACTGCTTTTTAAATCCTGAATTTCCGCTTGTAGCGCAGCATTGCGATAAATCAACTCTTGATTTTGTTTCAACTGTACCTCGATTTGCTTTTTGGTCTGATACACCTGCCACCAGCCAAAGCCCAGCGATACGGATAAACCGCACAGAGCAAGGAATAAAAACAAAGGTAAACGTTTCATCAAAAGCCTCAAAAAGGAACCACCGCAATCACGGTATGACTACGTAGAATTGTCGCACAACTTACACGCACTCGCATACGGTTAGGCATCATTTCAGCAGAGATTTTTTCATATTATTTGAATAAAAAGCACGACCGTATTGTTTTTTGGCGCTTTTTCAGACAAACCATGCTATGATAAAAATTCTAAAAAAATCAACCGAAAGGAATAACATGAGCAGCATCACAGAGCAATTCGAGACCGCGCAAGTCGCAGTTAAAAATCTGAGCGAAAAGCCGGGCAACTTTGACCTGTTGGCTTTGTACGCTAATTTCAAACAAGCCACCGATGGTGACGCCGACGGCGATCGCCCAGGCATGACCGAATTCGTTGCCCGCGCGAAATACGACGCATGGGCGGCACTGACCGGCACATCCAAAGACGAGGCCATGCAAAGCTACATTGACTTGGTTAACCGCTTGGTTGAGCAGGATCAATAATCCCCGCAAGTCCGGCACAAAACCCCGATTCAATCGGGGTTTTCTTTTTTTATCCTCAAAATACCTTTTATTTTCTCACAAACTGGTATTATCATTAACCAATTGATTTTAAATGATTAAAATATAAGTACCCTGAAACCCGCTTTAAATAAAAAATAAAGACATTTAAAATCATATAGTTATAAAAATAGAAATTTTTCTGAAAATACGCACTGGTATTGTCACCTAAGATACAAACGCGCACAATATACCCATCATATCGATGCCCGATATGACACAAAATCAGCACTCGGGCAGCGGATTTATGGAGGTTTCATGCGTAGGAATTACGATGCACTGCGTATCGATCGGGACTCGGACACCCCGATGTGCGTGCAATTGGCGGTCAATATCGGCAAAGCGATCCGAGATGGCTGGTGGTCGGAGGATGAGGCTCTGCCGTCTGAGCGTATGCTCTCCGGCTGGCTAAAAGTTTCCCGCGTCACCACCCGCCGCGCATTTGACCAACTGGTGGCCGAAGGTCTGATCTACCGCGTCAAAGGTTCCGGCTCATACGTCAGTAAGCGCTACGAACATTCATTGGGCGCACTACAAGGGTTCAGCGAAGTATTCGCCGCACGCGGACAACAATCCAAATCAATCTGGTTGGAAAAAATCATTGACCTGCCCACTGCCGATGAGGTGTTAAACCTATCCATCCCTGTTCATCAAAAAGTGATTCGGATCAAACGCCAACGGGTTGTGGATGGGCAGCCAATCTCGTATGAAATCAATGTCATCCCAACTTCGGTCTTATCCTCTCCCGATTTAATCGGACAATCACTGTACCGATCGCTGGCCGATGCAAATATCGTATTGTTTAAAGCACGCCAGCACATCGTGGCAATGAATGCAACGGAACTCATTGCCAAATACTGCAAAATCCCGGTTGGCCAAGCGGTACTGCATGTCACACGAGTCAGCTACGATGCGCAGGGACGCACCATTGAGTACTCCACAACCTACTGCCGCAGCGACTTTTACGATTTTTCGATTGAAATTTACCGGCAGCCATCATTACCAGTGCCCGAGGCTATCTCTCACAGTCATACACGGAAACATTCATGAAAGCGGAAGCACACACACTCACTGGCGACATTTTGACCAATACGGCGTGGATACGCGGTCATTGCCAAATAGAGAACGGTCGCATCAGTCAGATCGAAGGCGCTGCCGTTACCGAAGCCGAAGTTTTGCGCGATGACAGCCCCAAATACATTCCAGGCTTTATCGACCTACACACACATGGCTGCGCGGGTGTGGATTTGATGATGGCCGGTGAAAGCGTGGCACATATTGCCAAGCATCAGTTGCGCTTTGGTACGACCAGTTTTTTGGCGACGACCATGACCGCGCCATTTGAACAGATAGAACAGGTTTTCAAAGACATCCATCATTACCAAACTCAAATGCTAACCCCCTATGCACCGACACATGCCCGCATCTTGGGCGTGCATTTGGAAGGCCCGTATATCAATGCGCACCAGCTCGGAGCACAGCCGAACTTCACGCGTCCCGCTGTGTTGAGCGAAATTCAGCAGCTCAACGCCATCGTGCCGATTTTGGCACTCACGCTTGCACCGGAATGTTTGAGCGATCAACAGCTCATACGCGAGCTTAGCGATATGGGCATACGCGTGCAAATCGGTCATTCCAAAGGCAGCTACGACGACGCAGTCAGCGCACTCAATCACGGCGCAAGCGGCTTTACCCATTTATTCAACGCCATGTCCGGCCTGCATCATCGTCAACCCGGCATTGTCGGCGCGGCATTGGCACATGCGGAGTTCGTCGAGCTGATTCCCGATCTGATTCATGTCCATCCGGGAGCGATTCGCGCGGCACTGCGCGCAATTCCAAAACTTTATTGTGTCACCGACAGTACCTCCGCAACCGGCATGCCCGACGGTGAATATCGACTGGGAAGCCAAACCGTGCACAAATGTTTGGGCGGCGTACGTCTGGCGGACGGCACGCTGGCGGGCAGCACCCTCACCATGATTGATGCACTGAAAAATTTGCAACACATCGGGCTGACGGTACAGGAAGCCTCATACCGCCTTTCCGGCGTACCGGCGCAGTATTTGGGTTTGAATCAGATCGGTGTAATTAAAGTCGGTGCCGTCGCTGATATTTTACAAATAGACCGCAATCTGGTTTTGCAGCACGTATATGTACGCGGTCAAAAAATCCATCCTGAGGGAACGCCATCATGATGGATCCTCGCACCACTCATATGTTTCAAGAAGCCGGACAAGTCGGCGAAATGATTGCGCGGCAGATCGCAGATTTACCACTCACGGAGCAGCTGGTGGCACGCACACAGCAGTCGCACAACGGTCATTTCCTGACCATCGCACGTGGCAGCTCGGATCATGCGGCCAACTATTTCTCCTATCTGGTCACCAGCCGTTTGGGTATTGTCACCAGCTCGCTGTCGCCTTCACTCATTACCGTACATCGCGCGCCGCTCAATGTCTCGGACGCAACGGTATTCGGTTTTTCACAATCCGGCGCCAGCCCTGACTTGATCGAATCAGTGCAATACCTCGCGCAACGCGGCGCGCAAACCATCGCCTGTGTGAATCAACCGGACAGCCCGTTGTCGCATGTCGCGCATCATCAGTGGCCCATCCATGCCGAAACCGAGCAAAGCGTGGCCGCAACCAAAAGCTGTATCGGCATCATGAGCTTGGCCGCGCAGTGGGTCGGGCTGTGGCAAAAAGACCGACAGCTTCTGTCCGACATTCATCATCTGTCCCGCTGGATGGCTGCGCCGGATTTTGAGCGAACTACCGATGAATTAGCGCCCTATCTGCTCATAGACCAAGCCTACGTCATTGGCCGCGGACTGTCCTACAGCATTGCGCTGGAGGCCGCGCTCAAACTAAAGGAAACCTGTGCCATTCAGGCCGAGGCTTTCAGCGTTGCCGAGGTACGCCATGGTCCGATGCGTCTGATTGAACGTGATTATCCTGTTTTTGTCTTCATCACCAACGGCGTTGAGCAAGCCCAGTTGATCGAGTTTTCTGTCGAAATGGCGCGACGCGGCGCACGCATTCTTGCATGGTGTTTGAGCGATTTAACACTGCAACACACACTGCACCAAGCA
>CAYPYQ010000381.1:0-2670 GCA_964414735.1 uncultured Hydromonas sp. | reverse complement strand
GGCTCGCTGATTACCGCGCGGCAAGCGTTGGAACAGAACCGTGAAGTCTTCGCCATTCCCGGCTCGATTCATTCGCCGCTGTCCAAAGGCTGTCATGCGCTGATCAAACAGGGCGCGAAACTGGTCGAATGCGCGCAGGATATTTTGGATGAGTTGCAGGCACTTGCGCCACTGGTACCTAAAAGCGTCCGAAACGAACCGCCACTCAAAACCTCTCCGGCAAACACCATCGAACAGACAATCTTGAATGCGCTGGGTCACGACCCATGCGATATCGACACGCTGGCGGCACGGACGGGGCTGGATGTCGGTGTGCTTCTGGCCGAGTTGATGGGGTTGGAGTTACAAGGGCGTGTGGAAAAACGCGCCGGCCATGTCTATGCGCGGCTGGATTGACGTATTCGACGGGTTGGACGCGTTCAGCCGTTTGTCCGGCGGGCAAGCGCAATTTCGAGTAAAATACGTCCGATCCATGCGCCGTGCGCGCCCTCTTCTCAGCCCAAAATGTTAGGTTTAAAGGATTTTCAACGTGGCCGATATCTTCTTTTATTTGCTCGAAAACTACGCAGGCATCACGCAATGCCCTGATGCGGTGACGCTCGCGCGTCGTCTGGCGTACGAAGGCTTTGAGGAAAACGAAGTGCGTGCCGCGATTGCGTGGGTGGAACTATTGCGTCAGCCGCTGGGTGTAGAGGTGGTTCATCCGACGCACGCACACAGTCATCGCATTTACCATGCGGCCGAGCGTGTGCATTTGGGCGACGATAATCTGAATTTTTTGAGCAGCTTGGTACACAGCGGTTCCATCAGTGGCGAGCAGCGTGAACGCATTGTTGAGCGCTGTATGATGCTGCCGACCGTACCGAGCAACGTGGAGTATTTCAAAGCGCTGGTGCTGACCGTGCTGTGGGCGGATAATCAAAACATTGACGACGCGCTGCTGCACACCATGCTGGATGAAAACGACACCGACGTGTGTCATTGATCCCTTGATCTATTGGTCATAGATGTGCGATATAAAAAAGAGGCTGTATCAGCCTCTTTTAATTTTTTTGCCCTTCATTAAAAGTATTATTTGCTCAAGCAGGTTTTCATGAATGCTTTGCGGTCAGCGCCTTTTTTGCCGCTGGCTTGTTGATTACAGCTTTTCATTTTTGCACGTTGTGCCAATTGTGCTGCGCTCGGCGCTTTTTTCGCTGCGGGTGCTTTCGCCGCGGCTACAACGGGGGCTTTGGCAGGCGTAGATGCGGGTGCGGCGGTTTGAGCCATAGCGGAGGCGCCCATAAAGGCTGTGGACAAAGCGATTGCAGCAGTGATGTGTTTGAAGTTCATGATGCGTCCTTTCAGATCAGTAATGAATGGGTCGATTTGACCTGTGTTCATATTAGGTGTAAGGACGCACCCTGTCTGTTGCGTTATGTTTCTGAATGTAACGGTTTGTTACAAGCGATGAAACATTGAATTTCGTTACGCCGCATACTCTCTTCGATCCTGATATTCCTGTGATTTGCCAACATTCCAGTTTTTCACCGGCCGGTAGTAGCCGGTGATGCGGCTGTACACTTCGGTTTCGTGTTCACAGTGCGGACAGTGTGGCTGCTCGCCGACGAGGTAGCCGTGTTGCGCACACACCGAGTAGGTCGGGCTGAGTGTGTAGTATGGTAAGGTGTAGTTTTTGGCGATGGTGTGCACCAGTTTGGCGGCGGCGCGCCAGTCCGGCATTTTCTCGCCTAAAAATACGTGGAATACCGTTCCGCTGGTGTATAGGGTTTGCAGATCATCCTGAATGTCCAATGCTGCAAATACGTCGTCGCTGTAGCCCACCGGCAGGTGCGAGCTGTTGGTGTAGTAGGGCGCACCCTCGGTCTCACCGGCGGTAATGATGTCGGGATAGCGTTTGCGATCGTGTTTGGCCAGTCGGTAGGCGGTGGATTCGGCGGGCGTTGCTTCTAGGTTATACAGGTCGCCGTATTGCTCCTGATAATCAGCCAGTCGTTCACGCATGTGTTTGAGCACGTTTTTCGCAAATTGCTGCGTATGGCGATAGGATAGATCCGCGTGTATCCACGCGGCATTCAGGCAGGCTTCGTTCATGCCGACGATGCCGATGGTGGAGAAGTGATTTTTATAAGTGCCCAAATATTTTTTGGTATATGGGTATAAACCGGCATCGAGGAATTTTGCAATGACCTCGCGCTTGATTTTCAATGAACGAGCCGAGATGTCCATGATGTGGTTGAGCCGGTCAAAAAACTCGGATTCGGTTTTTGATAGATAGGCGATGCGCGGTAAATTGATGGTGACCACACCGATGGAGCCGGTACTCTCGCCGCTGCCGAAAAATCCGCCACTTTTCTTGCGCAATTCGCGCAGGTCCAGTCGCAATCGGCAGCACATGCTGCGCACATCGGATGGCTCCATGTCGCTGTTGATGTAGTTGGAGAAATACGGTGTGCCGTATTTGGCGGTCATTTCAAACAGCAATTGGTTGTTTTCGCTGTCCTCCCATGAGAAATCGCGGGTGATGGAGTAGGTCGGAATCGGATATTGAAAGCCGCGCCCTTGCGCGTCACCATTGAGCATGATAGTGAGGAAGGCTTTGTTAATCATATCCACTTCTTTTTGACAATCACCGTAGGTGAAGTCCATTTCTTTACCGCCGACGATGGC
>CAYPYQ010000380.1:0-2309 GCA_964414735.1 uncultured Hydromonas sp. | reverse complement strand
GCATTCAGGGCAAATCAAACTGGTGTTTTTCGATATAGACGACACGCTGTATGTTAAAAATAAAGCATACATACCGAACAGTGTTTACACCGCGATTCGCAAGCTCAAAGAGCGTGGTATCAAGACGGGGATCGCCACGGGTCGGGCACGAGGCGTGTTTCCCCCAATGATTAACGAGCTGATTGAGCAGGAGCAGATTGAAGTATTGGTCACCATCAACGGCCAGCACAACAGCTATCAAGGTCAGGTGATTGAGCGACATCCGATCAGTATCGCCCGAATCGAACGGCTCATCGCGTTTTTTGAACGACACAACATCATCTATGGCTTCGTTACCAATGACACGATTGCGGTGTCCGCTACCAGTCCACAAATGCACGCGGCACTCGACCCCGTCATAACACACTGCATCGTGGATAAACAGTACTATCAGCGGCACGAGGTGTATCAGATGATCGCGTTTTATACAGAATCCGAGGACGAATTGATCGAGCGTTCAGGCGTGCTGGGCGATGATATCAAAGCACTGCGTTGGCATGACGACTCGGTGGATTTGCTTGATGATACCGGCTCAAAAGCCCGAGGCATTGCCAGCATCACACAGCATTTGGGTTACACCGCCGATCATGTCATGGCCTTTGGCGATGGCATCAATGATATTGAAATGCTCACACACGCTGCTTTGGGCGTGGCGATGGGCAATGCGCGCGCAGAATTAAAAGAGATTGCGCAATACGTCACCACCGACATCGAAGATGATGGTATTTACAACGCCCTTATTCATCTGGGTGTCATTGATAGAGGTTGAATAATACCAAACAAGTATATTTTACGATTGCCCCGCAGAGTGGACGGGGTCGTGCCCGTCCAGCCCTGAAAGGCGCAGTGGAATGAATTGGGGTCTTCAAAACCGAGCAGAAAGGCGATCTCGCTGGTGGAGAGGCCGGGCTGCTTCAGGTAGTGGCGTGCGAGTTGCTCGCGCGTGCGGTCAAGCTGTTGGCGAAAACTCTGGCCTTCATCACCCAGACGGCGTTGCAGCGTGCGTTTGCTCATGGCCAGCCGATCTGCTATGGCTTCAATGGTGGCGTGGCCGCTGGGGAGTAATTCGGCGGTGGGGAGTGTGGGCAAGCTCACACGCTGCGCCATGACGTGCTCGCGTGTGCCCATGCGTGCCAGCCGCAGCCAGAAGGCGATTTCCGCGGCCAACAGTGACATGATACGTTGCATATAGTGCCACAACACTAGCCAAAAGTGACATTTAACTTGCGAAATGCGCCAATTTGTAGGGATGAAATCCGACTCTTGTTATCCCTGGGGTGCAGGTGGGGTGGCATCGCGGGCAGACTGAGTGGTGGATATGTGGGGGTGTCATGATCGACTTACGGATGAACCGCACCATCGCTTGCAGGCAATTTCACGCGACACGTGAGGCATTGGATATAATATTGAGGATCGGTCGTATATAGGATAGCTTTTATATGGTGGTGTATTCGTAGGGGTGAACGGGGTTTTATATAAGAAATTAAGTAAGCAAAATTACTTTTATCTGGTAAGGAAATAGGCATCATGTCAGTCAATATTCAGGCATTTTTTTGTGGTCATGTGTTCACCCGTGAGCAAGTGCAGGCATGGGAGCGTCGCCGTGCTCAAATCGTGTTGAAAAAGCTGGGCATCGTCCCCACACAACCAGACGATCTGTTGTACATGCGGCGGCAGCTTATGGAGCGTAAATTGGCCTTGGGTGTACAGGGCGTGCATGATCGCTTGCGCACAGAGCTGGCCATCGCCACGCCCGCGACCCATGCCATGGTGCGGTTGTCATTCGGGCGTCGCCGTTTCAGCGTAACCGAGTTGCTGGTAGAAGGCGGATCGGCTCAGAAGTTTGTACAGTGGTTCAACGAACGCACGGCGCACAACGATGAGACGGCTATGCTGGCCGCTTGTCCGGATCATTACGTCATCCGTACCCTACCCAATGGCGCACAAGAGGTGATCGAAACTACGGGCGGTGCGCCCATGGTGAGTCGATTCTTGATTGATTATCAGGACTTGTCGTCCTTGCGCTCGATAGTCGATCCGGCCTATCCGCTTCAGATTGCTGGGGTGGCACGCAGCGAAAGTGGTTTGGTTCTGGGGGGTGTGCGTCATCAATTCAAACCGGAAGGTGGGGGATTTCGTGCCAAGTTGACAGTGGAGTTTCCAGTCTTGATTTTCCCGGGAGTAATAGAGGGGCATCAATGGCATTTGGCGTGTGAATTTTCCAATTGGATTGAGGCGGCTTTTGCCTGAATCAAGATGGCAGCATCGTA
>CAYPYQ010000379.1:0-3226 GCA_964414735.1 uncultured Hydromonas sp. | reverse complement strand
TCATGCGTCACACCGTTTTCTTCCCAGCGTGTCCACACGAGGTCATAAACGTTTTCGACTTTTTGCAGATACATGGCCAGACGTTCCAAACCATAGGTGATTTCACCCAAAACCGGTTTACAGTCAATGCCGCCAACCTGTTGGAAATAGGTAAACTGCGTCACCTCCATACCATTGAGCCAGACTTCCCAACCCAAGCCCCATGCGCCGAGCGTCGGATTTTCCCAGTCGTCCTCGACGAAACGCACATCGTTTTCGTTCAAGTCCAAACCCAAAGCGCGCAAAGAACCGAGGTACAAATCGAGAATATTTTCCGGTGCAGGCTTCAACACCACTTGGTATTGGTAATAGTGTTGCAGGCGATTCGGATTTTCACCGTAGCGACCGTCTTTCGGTCGGCGTGATGGCTGTACATACGCGGCACGCCAGTGCTCTGGCCCGATCGCACGCAAAAAGGTTGCGGTGTGGCTGGTGCCCGCGCCGACTTCCAAATCGTAGGGTTGCAGCAAGGCACAGCCCTGCTCATTCCAGTAGTTTTGCAGGTCTAAAATAGTTTCTTGAAACGTTCTCACCGCGTGCGTCATATTCATCCTCGGACTTCGATTTTCTGTGTTTTTTCATATCAGCAAGGCCGCCGAACCCTATATCCAATGGCTTTGCTGTGTCAACGGGCGTTATTGTACCCGAACCACTGTTTTTGAAGAAGACCTTGCGCAAACATTGCTTCAAATAAGCGGGATGACTTCCGCTGAATACCGCCATTCGTCGAAAAATTCATTAAAGTCCTCAACACATTTGGTTACAATGACGAATCTCATGGATTCAATTAAGGATGGATACTCGATGAAACCACTACAAACCGCCGGACTCATGCTCGCCTGCCTCGGCCTGACCGCCTGTGTTTCCCCGATCCAAAAAATGCCGGCGAATGAAGCCATCCTGTTTGGTAACAATCAATTTTACGAAATGCCCAGCTACCGCATGGACATGAGCTCAAAGCTTATCAGTATGGGCATCACTGGCGCGGCGTCTGACAAAGACGCCAAACAAACCGAGAAATTCAATAAGTACATGAGTTTTTTCGGTAAAAATTTTGTTTTTAACGGTACCGGCGTATTTGACATCGCAAACGACCAGTATCAGCTGATTCCCGAATATGGCTATGAGGCAAAAAACGTCAACGCACGCATTCGCTTTCCTGTCGTACTGGACCGCAAAGCCAAGCTGCTGTACGCCGACCTCAGTGCACTCGATGGCATCGTCACCAATATTGACAACGCGGGCAAATACTCGCGCTTTGACCTGTCCAAACTCCCGATTGCGGAAGGCACCGACAAAAAGCTGGTGGACATCATGCGCAAGTACTCCCAGCAACTTTTGAGTAAAGTGCCCGCTGACACCATCATCGAGCAACCACTCAGCGCCGACGATCGCAAACTGCGCGCAGTGCGCAAACTGCAATTTGATCTAAAACCGCAGGAACAGCTCTCCACCTTCCCCGTCATGCTCGATGAAATGATCGCAGCGATTGCACCCGGCGGCGCTAAAACGGAAAATGAATTGAAAACCGAAACGGAGAAAATCAAAAATGAGTTTGCCGACCTGATTTCCCCTGAGTCGCGCGACCAATATACCTTTGCCTTCAATCGCGCGGGGCAAATTGTCAGCATGCGCGCCGACTCCAACTACCTGATTACCTCGGATCAAAAAGCAGCCGCGCCAACCAGCAATACACCGAACAAAAAAACCGGCATGACCGCAATCGAAACACCTCCGAGCAAAGCGCCGCCCGCAGGTTTTCAAATTCATTTTGTCACCGACATGACCGTCAGCGATATCGGCAAGGCCAAACTGATTGACCCGCCAACGGCGCAAAACAGCGTGGACGGCATGGAGAATATTAAAGGCAGCTTGATCGGCGAATCTTTTTCAAAGAAATACGATGACACCCTCGTCGACAACACCATTGAGGTTGCCCCCGTCACTCCCGCCAAAAAAGCCAAAAGAACACATAAAAAAAACCATTAATTACATCGCTCACCAAAAAGGGACGCTGTATCAGCGCCCCTTTTTTATCGTTTACCGTGTCCGACTACTTCCACAGATAATACGCCGCACTGCATGCGAGCGCCGAGTTCTTCACCTCGGAGCGTTCAAACATCCGTTCGCCGACCGCTTGCAAATTTTGCCGTTGGCGCATCTGGTGCAGTAGATCCTCGCGCTCCTTGCTGGAGAGAATATTGAGCATATCGCGTGCCACGCAGCGACAGCTAAAATTCAACTGATCCTGCCCCATGCGCAGTGCGGCAATCGTGCGATTGCTCGGCGCTTGGGTCACGCAAGTCTGCGAGGCCAGACTCACCCACGTCGAGGCATTTTCATCCGCCATCACCTGAGGAGCAAACAATCCGAATGTCGCCGCGCACGCACTGACCCAAAACCACTCCCTCATTACCAACCCCAATAACCGCGAAAATGCGAGCGCGGCCCATCCCAGAATGGATCATAACGCCAGAAAAACGGATTGTAATAATATGGATCGTAGTAATAAACCGGCTGCGGATGCGCATCACGATACTGTTTCAGCGCATACAGATATTCTTTGAGGAACGGCGCTTCGGATTCTTTCGGGCACACGCCGAGATACTCTTGCCCCAGCAGACCGATGCGTTCACCATTGGCTGGTGTGCAATATTCGGCCAGACCTTTTTGATAGGCTTTGAGGTAATCGTTTTTGAATCGGGAAACGTCGGCGATGCTACCGGCACGTTTACCTGACTGGCAGCTGGAGACGATCTGATCAACACCACGCGTGGTCAATCCTTTTTGTCCATCCGCATAACCTTGCGCCTGCGGATCCACGCTTTGGCACTGTTCTCGGGTCATGGTGGCGCAACCGGCCAAACTCAACAGCGCCACAGCCACTATCCATACGCGTTTCATATCCACCTCCAACTGCTGTTATGCCTCAATCCAAACCGTTTTGTACCAAAATCTCACGGCTGCCGTTGCTTTGCATCGGTGACACCACGCCACTGCGTTCCATTTGCTCAAGCAAACGCGCCGAGCGGTTGTAACCAATGCGGAACTCACGCTGCACCGATGAAATCGAGGCTTTTTTGGTGCGCATGATAAATGCCACCGCCTGATCGTACAGCGGATCGGCCTCGCCATCCTCGCTATCGCCCATTTCACCGTCAGCGCCAGCTCCACCGGATAAAACGTC
>CAYPYQ010000378.1:0-6366 GCA_964414735.1 uncultured Hydromonas sp. | reverse complement strand
CGACGGTAATCACGCCCAGAGGTGGCCACACCGCCCCGCGGCACAGCAATCAGCGCCAAATCCTCATCCGGCTGCGATTCATCAAACGGTTTTGCAATCGCCACCGGCCATGCCTGACCATCCGCCATCGGTCCGCTAATCGCAACATCACCACCCGCATCCATTAAAACCGGCGCGAAAGGCTTCAAACGCCGCACCACCTCATCAGCACACCAGCCTTTGACAAAACCGCCCAAATCCAAACGACTGCCCTGCGGAATTTGAATGCGCATCGCTTGCACATCACAGATCACCGTACGCCAATCCGCAATCCTTCCATTTCCTACTACCGTACCAGTATGAGAACTACACCCATTCAGCTGACCGCGAAGCTCGTCAAAATCACGGTCGTAGCCCACATCCACCACCGCCTGTCCCACCAGCGGCGTGAGCAAACCATCGGTTTGATCGGCCACCGCTAAAGCCTGCTGCATCACCGTTAAAAACGCCGTGCTCACCGTAACGAGCTCACCCGAACGCGCATTCACACGCGAGAGTTCGCTATCGGTGCGAAAACGGCTGAATATTCGCTCCCAATGCGCAAACCAGAGCGGCACTTGCGCCAGCAGCACTTCGGACTGAGCATTTAATGGCGCAGACAAAACCGTCACCATCTCGCAGCCCATCGCGCGAAAAGTTAACGTTGGCAAACGAGGAGCAGTTGAGGTTACAGGCATGATTCACATCCGTATCAACGCGACGAACGCGAACGCGCTACTGGCGCAGGATAATTCTGCTGCACTGGAGGCTGCCATACGTCAGCTTGATTATTATTGTCCGAAGGCGCACTGGCCCGAGGTGTCGGTACCGCTCGTGTTATTGGCGCTGATGGCGCTCCCTGACTACGCGCAACGGGAGGCACGGGGCGATGATTATCACGTTCATCGACATAGGAACCAGCGCCACGATCATCCCCATACATTTCGGGCGCAGAATGACGCCAGCGTGAATGCGAGCGCATCGGTTGCATATCGTTTTCTACCAGTAGATCAGACATACGACCGATGGTTGAATTTCCATTATCGGTAACAGATTCAAATGCCGTATTTGGAGCCGGCGTATTGCTCGCCAAGCCATTCGACTGATTGGCCAATACCCCCCAACCCGCGACCGTACCGAGCACGGATGCACTGATGATGAAGGCTTTCAAACCCAAATGCTTTTGGTTGGCTTGACGTGGATTGGTTCGTGCTTTAACCGATTGAACAGATTCTGCCTTTTCAGTGGTCGAGTAATCGGTGGTATGTTTTTCAGACATGTTCATTCTCCTCATAGTTGTCATCATGAGCTTTGAATTCATGATGTTTTTTACGTTTGTGGTGTTCACGGTATTCGTGTTCATCATCACGTTGTTGTTCTTGCCCTTGCACAGAATGAGTCGGCGGATTCGTTTTATCAGCCGATTGCGGCGGCACAGACATCTCTGACGACACAGAAATGGCGTTTTGCGATTCGCTTAAGGTGTTTGGCAGCGTAACGGCAGAACCATTGATAACCTGCGCGGGACGCTCCTGCATCTTGGCAAAAACACTACCTAAAAACACCAGCACAAAGGCAAACATGGCTCCTGCGATGATGAGTAAACGTTGATTCATAACAACCCCCTTTCTTTTGAATTGGAACAACGGATACTCGTCATGCTAATCGCTCGGAATTAAGACCAGATTAATGCTGTGTAAAATTTTATAAAGTTCCATTTTTGACATGAGATGCGGCGCTGAAGTCTTCATTTCGCCTTAATCCGTTCGTGCTATGATGAAAAATCATAAGGGCATTGAGATTGAGGTGATATGCGTTTACTACTGGTTGAGGACAATCAAGCACTGGCCGAGGCGATCTGTCTGGGCATGAAAGGTTTGGGACATACCATTGATGCGGTGCATACGGCCGAGCACGGTTTGCTGTCGATTCAAAACGAGGCGTTCGACGCGGTGCTGCTGGACATCAATTTACCGAAAATGAGTGGACTGCAATTACTGCAAAAAATCCGCGAATCCGGCCATCACACCGCAATCATCATGCTGACCGCGCGCGACACCACGGCGGACAAAGTGGCGGGATTGGATTTGGGCGCGGATGATTATTTGGTCAAACCGTTTGATCTGGATGAGCTGGATGCACGTCTGCGTGCGGTGATTCGCCGCTTATCCGGCAGCGAGAGTAACACCTTAACCCGTGGCGATCTGAGCATGGACATTGAGGGTCACACCGTGCGCTGCGCGGGTGAATTGGTGAGCCTGTCACGCAAGGAGTTCAACGTCTTGCAAATTTTATTGGAGGCCAATGGCCGTGTTGTCACCAACAGCGCGTTGGAATCCAAACTGTATTCGTGGGACGAGGAAATCGCCAGTAACAGCATTCAAGTCCACATTTCCAATCTACGCAAAAAACTGGGCAAAGAGCGCATCAAAACCTTAGTTGGTATCGGATACTGCATTGAATAACACCAACAACACGTTCACTTCCAAAAACCCATCCATCAGCACTCGCCTGTTGCTGTGGAGTTTTTCTGTTTTAGTCATTGCCGGTCTTTTGATCGCGGCACAGTTGGCAATCGGTATTCGCAAAGAAATGCGCGAGCTCATCGACGCAAACCTCATGCAATCCGCCTCCAGCCTGTATATGCTGGAGCAACAAATCCAAGGCTACGGCCACGTGTCCGAACCGCTGCAATTACATGATGATGACGATGACGACGATGACAATAAAAAACTCACCGCACAATTACCCGAAGGTAAAAGCAAAGTATCTTCTGAATTTTATAATGGCTACGCGGTCGCTTTTCAAATCTGGGACATTCCAAGTTCACAACTGATCATCCGTTCGGCCGGCGCACCGGAAACGGCACTCACGACATTTGAGCAAGGATTCTCCGATCAAACCGTTGGTGATAAACAATGGCGCACCTATGTCCACATTGACCCAGAGCAGCATCGCGTCATCATGGTGGCACAGGAGCAACTGCTGACCAATCATCTGATCCGCGAAATCGTCACACGGCTGATTTCACCGATGGCACTCGGTTTTTTACTGCTGCTGGGTGTCTTTTATGCACTGATCCGACGCAGCTTACATCCTCTGACCGAATTAAATCACGCCATCACGCAGCGCTCACCGATTGATTTACAACCGATCCAGCTAAAAAACGCACCCACCGAAATTACGCCGGTGGTCAATTCGATCAATACCTTGATGCATTCATTGGAAGAGTCGCTGAACAAAGAACGTCACTTCACCGGCAATGCAGCGCACGAATTGCGCACACCGCTGTCGGTCATCGACACGTTGGCGCAAACAGCAATCAAAACTCAGGATTTAAGCCTACTGCCGAAAATCAAAAATGCGACCGAACATGCCCGTCGGCAAATCGAGCAGCTGCTCACCCTCGCGCGCTTGGATGCGAATGCAGGGCTCAGCCAAGTCGAAACAGTCAATCTATACCACTGTGCGCAAACAGTGATTGCCGACCTGTACAACATCCGCAAAAAAAATATTACGATTCGCCTGGTGGGTGATACGGACACTAAAATCAACAGCACGCATGAGCTGATGTATATTTTGCTCAAAAACATCATCGAGAATGCCATTGCTCACACACCGGAATCAAACGAAACGCATCCTGAAGAAGGCGTGATTCAAGTACAGGTGTTCAACACACCCACAGCGCAAATCGAAATCACCGACAGCGGCAGCGGCATCGAACCAGAGCAATTGCAACGCATCACCGAGCGCTTCTACCGTGCCGAGCAAAAGCATGATGGCTTCGGCATCGGACTGTCCATCGTGCAACGCATTTGCCAGCTGCATCAGGCGCAGTTGGACATAGCCAACCGCAACGACGGGTACAGCGGTCTGTGCATACGGATTCGATTTCCCGCCCTACATCCGTGATAACCAAGCAGGCTGGCTGCATTCATCCTTTTATCATCAAAAATCGCTATAATGAACTGCCTATTGAACCCATCAAAAGGAGTGCGTTATGGCTTACACCTGGCTCATCGTCGCCGGAATACTGCTGATTGCCGAGTTACTTTCAGGGACCTTTTATCTGCTGATGCTTGCCATCGCCGCTGTCTGTGCATGGCTCGCCCAGCTGGCAGGTGCAGACTTTCTCACGCAGACCATATTTTTTCTCGTTTGTGCGGCTATACTCACCGTACTCACCCGCCGCTTTCGCTATCGTCTGAACGCACGCAATCGCCCGAACCTCGCCGAGAATCTCGATGCAGGGCAAATCATCACCGTGCACGAATGGATCGACGGTATCGGACACACCCACTATCGCGGTACGCAATGGGCCGTTGAAATGGATCAATCAGACAATGAGCCGCTTCAGGATGGCTCATACCGCATCGTACGGCTGGACGGCACGCGAATTCGAGTGGCGCGCTTATAACATTCACTTTGTCACTAAGGAGCACACATGGAATTTTTCTCTTTACCCCTCATCATATTGGTTCTCGCCATCGTCTTTGTCACCCAAGCGGTCAAGTCGTACCACAACAAAGCGCCTGGGTACTCGAACGATTCGGCAAATACAATCGCACCTTGCTCCCGGGTCTGAACATCATCGTACCGTTTGTCGATCGCGTTGCCTACCGCCACTCGCTCAAGGAAATCCCGATGGACGTTCCGAGCCAAGTGTGTATCACCAAGGACAATACGCAATTGCAAGTGGATGGCGTGATTTATTTCCAAGTCACCGACCCGATGAAAGCCTCATACGGCTCGTCCAACTTCGTATTCGCCATCACCCAACTGGCACAAACCAGCTTGCGTAGCGTCATCGGTAAACTCGAACTGGATCGCACCTTTGAAGAACGCGAAATGATCAATACCCAAGTGGTCAGTGCCTTGGACGAAGCGGCATCCAACTGGGGCGTGAAAGTGCTGCGCTACGAGATCAAAGACCTCGTGCCACCAGCCGAAATCCTACGCGCCATGCAAGCGCAAATTACCGCCGAGCGTGAAAAACGCGCCCTGATCGCCGCCTCCGAAGGCCGCAAGCAAGAGCAAATCAACATCGCCACCGGCGAACGCGAAGCCGCCATCGCCCGCTCCGAAGGTGAAAAACAAGCGGCGATTAACCGCGCCGAAGGTGAAGCCGCGGCCATCCTCGCCATCGCCGATGCAAATGCTACGGCAGTGCGCCAAATCGGTGAAGCCACTCAAGCGGAAGGCGGTATGAACGCGGTCAACCTCAAAGTTGCCGAGCAATATGTCTCTGCTTTCCAAAACATGGCCAAAAGCAGCAATACTCTGGTTGTACCGGCGAATATGGGCGACCTATCCACCCTCATCACCGGCTCGATGAAAATCATTGACAGTCAAAAGAAAACATCATAAAAATCAAGTGCTCACATGCTTTTCACACTTTTCAAGTGGATAATAAAAGCCGGATCGGGATCAAACCCATCCGGCTTTTTTCTCATTAAAACTAAAGAAAACGATTATGAAAAAACACCCACACGCTTCCCAATACACGCCCCAAAAATCCCGCCGTGTCCACTACTTACGTTTGGGAGCAATCATCGCCGCAGTGAGTGCCTTAGGGATGCTCAGCGCATGTAGCACCACAGCGACAACCAGCACGGCTACCAAAATACCTGCCGTCGTGGTCGTAGTACCACCTCCGGTGATCGTGGACGGACACACCACGCGCAACAGCGTCGATTGGGAAGGCTACTACACCGGCACAATTCCATGCGCAAGCTGCTCGGGCATTAATGTTTGGTTAAACCTGAAATCCGCAGGCAATACCACTCGCTACACCTTGGTCGAAAACTATCTGGGCAACAAAGCCTCCTCATTCCGCTCATCCGGTAATGCTGTCTGGCGTTCGAACGGCTCAGTGATTGACCTCAAAGGCAAAGATGAAAATCGTGCCCTATTCATCGGTGAAAATTTCGCCGAATTCATCGGCGCTGATCAAAAACAAGCCAGCGGGCGCTCCGACTATACCTTGCATAAAGCCGACTCATTCGTCGGCGATCAATGGCACCTGCTGGTTGACCCACGCCAAGTACGTACCGAACGTCGCAATGGCAAAACATGGGTGCGTTTTCCAGGCTTACTCAACTACAGCAAAATTGCACAAGGCGGTCATCAATCCCTAACCGGCACGTATGTGATTGACTGCGCGAAAAAGCAATACGACATGCCAACCGTCAAATACTACGAAAAACCGTTTGCCGCCGGCAAACTGATTGCGCAAAGCGCCCACAACAGCGGGAATTGGCTGCCCACCCAAAATGGCGGCGTATTCCGCCAAGCGGCAGAACAATATTGCCGATAAATCATAGCGTTACACATTTTGATTGAACATCA
>CAYPYQ010000377.1:0-3205 GCA_964414735.1 uncultured Hydromonas sp. | reverse complement strand
AGTCGAAATGGTGCACATCGTCCACCCGGAAAAATCCTACGAAGCACTCGAAGAAATGCGCGGCCATGCCGAAAAAATCTTGCAATCGCTTGAACTGCCTTACCGTGTCGTGGCACTGTGTACCGGCGATATAGGCTTTGGCGCCGCCAAAACCTACGACCTTGAGGTATGGGTACCATCGCAAAACACCTATCGCGAGATTTCCAGCCTGTCCAACTGCGAAGCCTTCCAAGCACAGCGGATGCAAGCCCGTTTCCGCAACGAATCCGGCAAACCTGAGCTGGTGCATACTTTGAATGGTTCCGGTTTGGCGGTTGGTCGTGCACTGGTCGCTGTTTTAGAAAACCACCAACAGGCCGACGGCTCGATCAAAATTCCAGCGGTTTTACAACCGTATATGGGCGGACTGACCGAGCTACGCTGATTCGTTGATCAAAAGACACTTTGGGTTCAAAGTGTCTTTTTTAATTTTTCATGCACGCAGATTGGTTTTGCTTCATAATGACAAAACGTCATTTTCATCAACAACCGAATAGTAATGCGCAATCATCCCTTTCCCCATCGTTTGATACCACTGCTCTTTAGCGTCGCACTATTGAGTATCAACCTGACCTGCGCCGCGCAAACCAGTGCCGAATCAGCTGATGAGTCCGTTGCTACGACACCCCAATCTCAGTCTGAGTGAGACATCCTCCCAGCCACCGAGCCCGATGGCGCAACGACTCGTATGGACTTTAACGCTGCGGTCAATCGCATGGCACTTAAATCCCCGAAACTCGCAGCTGCCAAAGCAGAAGTGGAAAGTAAAAAGCTACAAAGTGACGCAGCGAAATGGCTGGGCGGCCCCAATGTCATTTTGCATGCCGGTTATACCAAATACAGTATGAGCTATGATGTGGATTTAACCGAGGCCAAACAACTCGCGATCCAATCCGGCTCATCCATTGTCATTCCGGGCATGCCCAGTTTGGGCGTATTACTCCCCAATCTCATTCCGAATAATTTAACCCTCGAAGCCAAAGGCCACACCACCAATAAAAATGCCCTGCTGTATTGGCCCGTGTTCACCGGTGGGCGTATCCATGCAGCCAAAGGCTTACTCGCCGCCCGCGCCGACGAAGCGCAAGCCGATGCGACTATGACTGAGCATGATTTGTACGTCACATTGGTACAGCGTTATTTCGGCGCACAGCTCGCGGGCGTGGCGCTGGATCTGCGCAAAGCCGCCGTTAGCACCATCGCCGCACATGACCACAGCGCCGAGCGCATGTTGCAAGAAGGATTGATCTCCAATGCCGAACGCCTGCGCGCCAAAGTATCGCTGGAGGACGCTAAACGTCAAGTGGAAAAAGCCGATAACGACGCACAACTGGCCAACGTCGCATTGCAGCGCACCCTGCGCAGCACCAACGCCGTCCAACCGACCACACCGATTTTTGTGCTCTCGCACCCGTTACAACCGCTGAACTATTTTCAAGACTTAGCCATGCACAATCATCCGGGGCTGGACAAAGTCGCAGCGAAAAGAACACAAGCCGAGCGTTTATTAGACGTAGAAAAAGCGCGCTACCTACCCTCGATCAGCGTCTATGGCTCGCGTGAATTGAGCACACACAATCCCACATGGGTGGCCGGCGTGAGTGCGAACTGGACACTGTGGAGCGGGCTGGATCGACGCGATATGGCCAAATCTGCCGAGCAGCAAGTCATGCAAGCCAATTACAGCGATGCGCAAGTACGGGACGACATCCTGCTATTGGTTGAAAAAAACTGGCGTACTACTGAAAACGCACGCACGGCTTACCTCGCATTGAATGCCAACATTGAATTAACGCGTGAACTCGTGCGTTTGCAACGCAAAAGCGTGAGCGAAGGGCTGGCCACCATTCCCGATCTGATGACCGCTGAAACCCAGTATTTCCAAGCACTGACCGAGCAGGCCAAAGCCGGCAATGACTACGTACAAGCACTGGCACAGCTGCTCGATAGCTGCGGCACGACGGAAACATTTACCGACTACGCCGCACGCGCCGATGTACGCTTGCGCGCCAACAACATGATTAACAACGCGGTCGTGTCCACCCAAGCCAAGCAAGTTTTAAGCTCAGAAAAAAACCGCGTCAACAAAAACGCAAAAAAGTAACTCACTGAACTGCAGTAGAAAAATACTGGATGAACCATGAATAAGAAAAAGCAAATCTTCACCCTCATACTCGTCGCCCTGATCCTGCTGGCGGTCATCCTCGGCGTCTGGCTATCGTCGCGCAAACAACCGACCGTGATTCAAGGGCAAATGGATGCACAGCAAACCGACATCGCCGCCAAAGTATCGGGACGCATCGGCAAAATTTTGGTGCATGAAGGCGAAACGATAGAGGTTGGAACACCGATTATTGAGATGAATACACCGGAAATTTCGGCCAAAATCGAGCAGGCACAAGCCGCGCAACAGGCCGCCGAAGCGGTGGCGCAAAAAGCGCAAAACGGCGCGCGCCCGCAAGAAATCGAAATGGCGCGTGCCAACTGGCAACGTGCACAAGCCGCCGCTGATTTAGCTAAAACCAGCTTTCAGCGTGTAGACAATCTGGCACGTGAAGGTCTGATCGCTCGTCAAAAACGCGACGAAGCCTACACCAACTACATCGCCGCACAAAAACAAGCCGAAGCCGCCCAAGCCCAATACAACATGGCCTACACTGGTGCGCGCAGCGAAGACAAAGCCGCCGCCGAAGCTCAGGCCAAGCAGGTTTCTGCCGTGGTAAAAGAAGTTGAAGTCGCACAAAATGAAGCGAATCTGCGCAGTCCGATCAAAGGCGAAGTCGGTGACGTCATCGCCAAGGTCGGTGAGATCGTACCGCAAGGTGTGCCTATTGTCACATTGACCGATTTGAGCGACCAATGGGTCGTGCTGAATGTGCGTGAAGACCTCGTCGAGCAATTCGGCATTGGTCATGAGTTTGACGGCGAGTTGCCTGCGCTGACCGACAACGGTAAACCGATCAAGGCGCGTTTTAAAGTGTACGCCAGCTCGGTCATGCCGGACTTTGCGACATGGCGCGCCACGCGCAACAGCAGTGGATTTGATATGCGCACCTTTGAAATCAAAGCGCGCCCGACCACACCGATTGCCAATGCACGTCCGGGCATGAGCGTATTGGTCACGGTTAAATAACCCTCTGCAATATTAAATATCATGTATCGCGAA
>CAYPYQ010000376.1:0-4154 GCA_964414735.1 uncultured Hydromonas sp. | reverse complement strand
CGCAACAATCGTCCAACCCCAGTTCGGAATGAAACTGTGTAAAAAGCTCAGGAACCAATGCAACGGCTTGGCAATGATGGTCAGCCAACCGTAATCCACCGACAGATCCAAGCCTTCGGCTACACCAGCCAATACTTTTTGATCCTGCGGGCCGACGTATAATTGTGAATGGAACTGTGTTTTCGCACCCGGTGCGATTTCACCCAAGCTCATGCGCTCACCCACGCGGTACACGCTGTCCAGTGGTGTTGATCCGGCTTGCAAAACCCCCGTGTAGAACGTGCGCTCACGTGATTCCGGTACTACCCACGCGCTGACGAAATAATGTTGCAACATGCCTACCCAACCGGTTTTTGCTTGTGCGGTGTAATCTTGCTTGTCTTTGGCAATGTCTGCAAACGGCGATTTTTTGAATTTATTGTCTTCGTTATACACCACTGGGCCAGTATAGGTCGTATAGAACTGCGAGCTACCGATTTGCGAACCGTCGCGCACCAATTCCATGTACACATCGGGTTTGATCGCTTGTGCCGAGCCGTTTTCGATCTCGTAGTTCACATCCATCAGGTAGCTGCCACGTTTGAGCGTATAAGTTTTTTTCAGGGTCACACCGTTGTTTTGTGCACTCAACACCAAGTTCACATCATTTTGGCCGTCTTGCAAGCTCGCTGTCTGCGCGTTTGGCGTGAACATCGTGGTGTGATCCAAACCGACACCGGTCAAACCGCTGCGACCCGCATACATTTCATTCGGCGCAATCACATTTGGATCGTAGGTTTTTGAGTTGAACAATACCGTGTTCAACGCGTGATTATTCGAGTTGAAAAACTTTTTCAGCATGGCGTATTGCACCACGCCGCCTTGCGTATTAATGTTTAGCTGTAAAACGTCGTTTTCCAGCACCAGCGGTTGACCGGAGAGCGTCAACGCTGCACTGGGAGCAGCACTAGTACCTGCTCCGGCAGGAGCGGCATTCACGCCATTATTCACACCATTTTGGCTCGCGCTTTGCGCGGTCGGCGCTGCGGTTTTCGGTGCCAGCGATGCTTGATAATTGCTCCACAACAAAATCAGCGAAGAGGCAAAGATCAACCACAACATGGTGCGCGGGTTAAAATTTTTCATAAACAATCTCTTTTAGAATAAGCATTTTGGGGCTGGGATCCAGCACAATAGCCCCGTCAATCACAACCATCGACCCATCATGAACCCAATAGCAGCCGACAATCAAAGCGGCAATTATACCAATACTCCGAGGGCTTTCGGCGGGTTTTCGCTCTAGCAAAAAGACGATGCAATATCATCAATGGCAACCACAGCCGCCACTGCCACCGTTTTTTTGCTCTGAACACGAAACCATCAATTTCTCCGGCACCGGATCCCAACCGCCCGGTACACCGGGGCGGCAGCGACTGATGCGGCGAATTGCCAACCAAGAGCCTTTAAACACACCGTGTCGCTCAATCGCAATCAGCGCGTAACGCGAACAAGTCGGCTCAAATCGGCAATGATTGGCCATAAGCGGGCTGATAGCCAATTGATACACTCGCACCAACAACAGTAGAGCGCGTTTGAAAAGATTGGAAAGCCCATCGAAAATCCACTGCATCATGGTATCGGCGCTCCTGTGGATGTACGCGTACGTAATTGCGCAGCAAAATTTAAACCCTGATCCAACAGCTCAGCCAACTCCGCCGCCCAAACTTTTTTCTGACTGGGGGTTAATGCGACGTCATTGACATTGCGCTGCAAACGCACCACCCACAAACCCGCGGGCAAATGCGCCGCGCGTAGGCGAAAACACTCACGCGTCAAGCGTTTGAGCGTATTGCGACGCACCGCATGCTTGGCCAAACGCTTTGGCATCACCAAACCCAACTGTGCGTGTGCCTGCGTGACCTCAGCGGATGACGCGCGATGTGCCATAAAATGCAGCACAAAATACTCGGTTCGCGCACAAACGCGCATGCGCAAAGCGGATGCAAATGCATCCGCTTTTGTGATTTTCCGTGAGCGGGGCAGCCCGAAGGTTTTGATATTCGATGGTTTCATTACCGATAAACTCAATTAATCAGCCGAGCTCCCACATGACGAATCTCGCCCACTTTCACCGCCCAATTAAATCGCTACGCATCTGTTTAAAAACAGCGCGACCGCTTGTTTAATTAAACAGCCAAGCGTTTACGGCCTTTAGCACGGCGAGCGTTCAAAACAGCACGACCGCCTGCGGTTTTCATACGAGCACGGAAACCGTGTGTGCGTTTACGGCGAACAACAGAAGGTTGATAAGTACGTTTCATGATCTAATCCAAACAAAATATAAATTCTTGCAAAATTTCAGCAATGACTCAAACACCGACCGTTTGAGGTTGAATATGATGAAAACCCCGTCGACGTTTACGAACCTGACATTAGACCCGATTTTTTGAATAAAAGCAAGAACTTAAATCTATATTCAATCAAAAACCCGACTGAAAATTGAAATCCGGCTATTTTTTACAGAAAACTGTGGATAACTTTTAAAAACCGCACCCAATCCGTGTACAATAAGCCACAGATTGAATTGCCATTTAAAAAACACCTTCAAACACGATTTGACGGATTTTCAGCAGCGCCACGCTGGACAGCTCCTTGCGCTATTTGATGTGATTCATGATCCGCCCGTCTTTGACGCTGAGCTTCGATTCAATCCACCACACCCCATTTTTACGTCTACTGCAACTGTACGCTGTTGCATTGGATTTGCTTTTTTAACGATGACGAATATGTTGCATTTTTGGCAAGCCTGCTCCAACCAATTACAAAAAGAACTGACACCGCAGCAATTCAAGGCGTGGATTTTACATCTCACGCCCGAGCTGTACGATGAGGCCAGCCAAACCCTAACCATTTCTGCGCCAACCCGCATCAAAGCGGATAACTGCGCACGGCAATTCAGCTCGCGCATTCAAATGCTCGCGCAAGAGTATTGGGGTGCAGCAGTACAACTACAATTTATCGTGCGCGGTAAAAGCACGACGAAAGCGGTCACCAACACACCGGTTAAAACCAGTGCAGCCAAATCCACCCCAATCGTTAAAACCGATGAAACAAACACTTCGCCAACGACCGCTACGACACCAGAGACAACATCTGTAGACAGCGGAAAACCCAAGAAAACCAAAGAACAAAACCCTTATAAAAACAACCACTTGGATCCCCATCTGAATTTCGACACCCTGGTCACCGGTAATGCCAATCAAATGGCGCGCATGGTCGGACTGGAGGTAATCAAACAACTGGGACAACGTTACAACCCTTTTTTCATCTACGGCGGTGTCGGCGTTGGTAAAACCCATTTGATGCAAGCGATCGGCAACGAAGTCCATCGCCTCGATCCGAGTAAAAAAATCCGTTATCTGTTTGCCAATACCTACGTCAGCGAAGTGGTTAAAGCGTATCAAAAAAACCAGTTTGAAGAATTTAAAAATTACTACCATGGTTTGGATTTATTGTTGATCGACGATATTCAGTTTTTTGGCGAAGGGGATAAGAGCGGGACGCAAGGCGCATTTTTTGAATTGTTTGAATCCATGATTCGCAATCAAAAACAAATTATCATCACCAGTGATCGCTACCCGCAAAGTTTGGAAGGTATTCAGGAACGGCTGCGTTCACGTTTCATGTCCGGAATTGATATTGCCATCGAGCCACCCGGATTTGAGATGCGCGTCAGCATTTTGCTTAAAAAAGCTGAACTTGAAGGTGTCAACCTGCCAGAGGATGTCGCAACCTTCATTGCACAGTTACTGCGCGCGAATGTACGTGAATTAGAAGGTGCTTTACGGAAAGTAATTGCTTACTCCAACTTTACCGGATCACCGATAGACCTGAACAGCACCAAGGCCGCGCTCAAAGATTTGCTGGCAAAAAATCCGGGGCATATTACCGTCGAAGCCATCCAAAAAACCGTGGCGGATTTTTATAAAATTAAGGTTGCGGATATGTATTCGACCAAACGACCTAAAAAAATCGCCGAACCTCGACAGATCGCTATGTATCTGACCAAAGAACTCACTCAAAAAAGTTTGCCTGAAATAGGCGCGCATTTCGGCGGACGCGATCACACCACAGTACTGCACGCCTGCCGTAAAATAGCGGAACGTAAAAAAAAT
>CAYPYQ010000375.1:0-5819 GCA_964414735.1 uncultured Hydromonas sp. | reverse complement strand
GCAGCCCTCGGGCGGCAGGTAGAAATCGACGATTTCGGGGAATTGTTTTTGCAGCAACGGCACGAATACTTCGTTCAGCGCCACACCGAGCACCGCCGGCTCATCCGGTGGTTTGCCGGTGTAGGTGCTGTGGTAAATCGGATTTTTGCGCATGGTGATGCGCTTGACGGTGAAAACGGGGAAGGTTTCCTGCTCGTTGTAGTAGCCAGTGTGGTCGCCAAACGGCCCTTCGAGCGCGGTTTCATTTGGGTGGATCACGCCTTCAAGCACGATTTCGGCATTCGCGGGGACGGTCAAATCATTGCCAATACATTTGGTTAAAACCGTCCGTCCGTGGCGCAGCAGTCCGGCGAATTGGTACTCGCTCAAAGTGTCGGGCACAGGCGTGACCGCGCCGAGTATGGTCGCGGGATCGCAGCCGAGCACCACGCTGATCGGGAACGGCGTATTCGGATGCGCGAGGCAGTGCTCGCGGAAATCGAGCGCACCGCCGCGATGGGCGAGCCAGCGCATAATGAGCTTATTCCGACCCAGAAGTTGCTGGCGGTAGATACCGAGGTTTTGCCGTGCTTTGTGCGGTCCTTTGGTCACGACCAAGCCCCACGACAGCAGCGGTGCGATGTCGCCCGGCCAGCAGTGCTGGATCGGCAGTTGCGTCAAGTCCACGTCGTCGCCTTCGAGAATAACTTCGTGCACCGCCGCGTGTTTTTCCATTTTCGGACGCATGTCCCACACGGCTTTGGCCATTTCGCCGAGCTTGCCGATTTCTTTCAGACCGGCGGGCGGCTGTGGCTCTTTCAGATTGGACAGCAGTTGACCAATGGCACGCAGTTCACTCACATCCTGTGCGCCCATGCCGAGCGCGACACGGCGCGGCGTGCCGAATAAATTGGCGAGCACGGGGTAATCATATTTTTTATTTTCGTGCACGACGTTTTCGTAGAACAGCGCGGGGCCGCCACTGCGCAAGGTGCGGTCGCCAATTTCGGTCATCTCCAGCACGGGCGAAATCGGCTGGCTGATGCGTTTGAGCTCGCCCATTTTTTCGAGCTGGGTCATGAAGTCGCGTAAGTCGGTGTATTGCATGATGGTATTCTTCAAATTAAATTACGGACTGAATCGGTTTAAAGCCACCAGCCACATCTTCCTCCAAGTGCAGACGTTTTTGGTGGAACTGGGTGAGCTGTGGATGATGCGACACGCTCACCAGCGTGATATCGGGTAGGAATGAGAGCATGGTTTGGTACAGATTTTTTTCATTCGTTTCGTCCAGTGCGCTGGTGGCTTCGTCCAAAAAGACGTATTGCGGCCGTTGCAAAAACAGTCGGGCGAACGATAAACGCTGCTGCTCGCCGCCGGAGAGCAGCCACGCCCAGTTGTTATGCTCATCCAATCGGTTTTTCAACTGAGGCAATTGCGCCATTTCCAATGCCGTTTCATACGCCGCGTCGTTAAAACGATCCGGCGCATCGGGATAAGACAGTGCTTCGCGCAACGAACCAATCGGCATATACGGTCGCTGCGGCAGGAACAGCATTTTGCCTTTGCTCGGTACGTCGATGTGCCCTTGACCAAACGGCCAAAGCGCCGCAATCGCGCGCAGAATCGTGCTTTTGCCCGAGCCGGACGCGCCAGTGACGAGCCAGCGCTCGCCCTGCGTGATTTGCCAATCGAGATCGACGACTTGCGGCTGCTGCGTAATCGTGCCGTTATCCAATTTTTGCGGCCGCGCGAGCGTGGCATGCGTGAGCGCGACACCGCCGACGTTGTTCACCGCGACATGCAGATTCGACTGCGCATGCAGCTGATCAACGCGTGCCAAATCATGATCCAGATTGAAAATCCGCGTGCTGGAGCCGCGCAGCTCCGCCCATGTGCTGTAATTGTCGATGAACCAAGACAAGGCATCGCGCAATTCGCCAAACGCACGCAGCACCTGCATGATCGCACCGAAGGTAATCTGTCCGGCGAAATAGCGCGGCACGGCGACAATCACCGGAAAAATAATCCCGATCTGCGCATAAATGGTTTGCGAGAAACCCAATGCTTTGATGCGGTGCATATAGTGATACCAGTTCGCACGGATGATGGTGAAAAAATGCCGTGCGCCACGCAGATGATGCGCGTCACCTTGCAGAAAACTAATACCCTCGGCATACTCGCGCGCACGAATCAGGTGGTAACGAAAATCGGCATTATAACGTTCTCGCAGCACATTGATTTTCACTAATCGGCGACCAATGAAGTGAATCGCCACCGAACCAATGATGGTATAAAACACCACGGTCCAAAACATATAATCGGGAATATGAATCGCATGGCCCAACACCGTGGTGTCCAAATCACCGGATAATTTCAGCATGGCTTTGGAGTACTCGTACACCGACAGCAAAGCCAAATAGAAACCAAAAAACAGGCCAATCGCCATGTCGGTCAGGCGATTTAAATCCTCGGCGATTCGTTGGTCGGGGTTATCCTGACCATGAATTTGCTCCAAATGGTAAAAACGATTTTGTGAAAAATACCGCTCGCTGAACTGCTCAGTCAGCCATGTGCGCCAGCGGATTTGTAACAATTGGCTGAAGAAAATTCGGTACACACTGACCAAAATACTGGTAAATGCCAGTTTGGCAAACCAAATCAGGCCAGGGATAAACGCCGCGACGTTTTTATTTTTCACATCTTCCCAAAATACGCCCGACCACTCGATCAGCTCCACACCGATTTTCACATTAATGGTCGCCAGCAGCAGCACCAGAAATGACAAGCCCCACGCATGAATGCGCTCCGCACCGATTTTCGTATAGCGCAGCAATCCGTAATACACCGCTCCCGCCACCGCCAACACGGCAAACATCGCAAAGATGCGTTTGGCAAATGAGCCCCACGCGCCCGCACTCAAAGCCGCATCGGTGGCGATCACATACGCGCGTGCCCAGTTGTACACCCCGTCATTCGTCACCACCAAAATCAACGCGATGATGAACACCGCAGCCACTACAACTGCCGCCAACCCGCCCCAATACTGACTGGCAAACGTGATGATGTCCTTGAATTTAGCCAAACTACCGCTGTCCAATGCCACTTCATTCTGCCGCACATCCGGCAATGGCTGATCAATCCAAGCCAGATGATCGTGCTCATAATTTTTAGAGGATGTCGGCGGAATAGAGTTTGTCGTCATTGTGTTACCAATTCATACGCTAAGCGACCGTTCAACCCCGATCGTCAGTCTGTCAATGGAGAGCAAAGGAAATACAGAAAAAATAAAACCTCCTTTTTCCGCGTTCTCCCAATACCTTGCCCAGCAAAATTTTGCAGATTGTACCACGCCGCAAAGCCCGTGTTATCAGTGTTGCACCATGAAAAAAGCCCCGAATACGCTCAGGGCTTGATTCTTTTCAAAACGATATGGGCAAAGATCAACCGATCATTTGATACACCAATAAAATCCACACGGAACCGAGTGTCAAAAACAGCGCCGTATTAAGCGCCGTCACCAATGCGCCATACCAATAAATCTCACTGGTGGTCAGATAACCGCTCCCGACGAACAGTACGTTGGCACTGGAGCCTTGCGGTGTGATCGCAGAATTAAAATTGGTCGCGAGCAACAGCATCATCGCCAGCAACGTTGGATTCACACCCGAAGCAATCCCGACCGATAAAAACACGCTGAACAATGCCATCATCTGCGCCGTTTGACTAACAAACAGGTAGTGAATCAGCACATAACCAACCACCAAAATCACATATACCCACATCCACGGCATACCGGCCACATAATTGGTCAACACTTTACCCATATAGGTCATGAAGCCAGAGCTATTCAAACCGGTACTCAGCGCATACAACAGCGAGAACCAGATAAACGTCACCAGCGCCACACCCTGCTTTTTCAAATCCTCATCGGTGAAAGCCTTGGCCACCAGCAAAATCGCCAACCCCAAAAATGCAATGGCGGTACGCTCAACCAAAACCGAAGAAAATATTTTGTTCAGATTGTCGGCAAACGCCCAACCAATGACCATACCGACGAATACCAATGCGGTGAGTTTTTCCAGTCCACTCATCGGTCCCAATTCAGCCAACATTTTTTTCGCCAAAACAGGCGCTTGCGGTGTGGCCTTCATTTCCGGCGCACAAATTTTGAACAAAAACCACGGCAAAATGACAAAACCCACCAAAGACGGCACCAAGGCATACACAAACCAACCCTGATATGAAATATTCACACCCAAAGCCTTAGCCATCTCCACCCCAGCCAGATTCGCCGCCATCGCGGTGATCCACATCCCGGATGAAATGGTCAAACCGGCCATCGACACCATCATCAGATAATTGCCCAGACGCTTTTGCGTGCCATCATCTGGGTGCGAACCGCTGTCCATCGCAAGCGACAACGCGATTGGATAGAGCACGCCCGACCGTGCGGTATTACTCGGAAACGCAGGTGCCAAAATCATATCCGTCGCCATCAGCGAGTACCCCAAACCGAGGCTGGATTTACCGAACCATTTAATCATGGTCAAAGCAATGCGTTTGCCCAAACCGGTGCGTACCACCACGTTTGAAATCAAAAATGCGACTAAAATCAAAATAATGAAGCCCTGTGAAAAACCCGCATACGCTTTGGCCGGCTCCAAAGATTTGGTCAAAACCACCGCTGCAGTGGCGAATAACGATGCCGCCAAAATCGAAGTTGCATTGATGATAATCGCCAAAATCGCGGTGATAAACGCCACAAAAATATGCCATGCCTGATCGGTCAGACCAGATGGATGAGGCACAAACCATAAGATAACGGCCAATAAAAAGACACCGGCCAATTTCGCATATTGATTCATTAGAATTCTCCTGCGCGTTGAATTTAAAATTGGAATTCGGAACAACGGTTCGGATACAGCAATTGTTATTTTTATGTAACGGGTTCCATCGTAGCACCATGACGGTGCAATTTCAAAGTCAAACCCACTAAAAGAACTGTGGTTTCATGATTTTTAACTAATAAATATCAACGAGCAGAAAAAATATTCTTATTATTCGCATGAAACCGATATAAGCCGTAATTTATGTAGAAAACACGGGGAATCGCGCACCAAAGTCGTGCATACCCAGCCAGCGATATGCCAGTCCGGTGAATAAACGCACGCGAAAAACAAACCGTTCAGCGCTTCGTAGGTTTACTTTTTGATTTATGCCCAGCCCGAACCGAACGAGCACCCGTTTGCCCGCCGATGACGATTTTTGCCGCGATCAGCGCCGCCAAAGCGGTCAATACCAAACCCAGCGGATCAGATGGGAAAAATAACTGCGTCAGCATTCCCAGCTCTCCCACAATCAGACTGAACAAACACGACCACAGCGCAATGGATTTGAACGAAACTGGCGATTGATTGGTCTTTTGCACCACCTTCGCGACGATCAGGCCAACGATGATGAGCCACAACTCTTGTTGAAAAAACATATAAACACCTTTGTGCGATTTTCGGGCAGCTCGACAGCACACGTTTTTTCCACGACACCAAGGTCGTTGCGCATAGCCGATTCGCCATTTGGCGGGTATAATACCAAGTTTCGTAAAAGCCGCTCAAGCTTTTGCACGTTTTACTCAAACCCAAACCACATTCCTTCACTATGGCGTTGTTTGTAATCGGCTTGAATCACACCACCGCTCCGCTGGCATTGCGCGAGCGGATCGCGTTTGCGCCATCCGAGCTGAACCACGCCCTACCCGCACTACAAACCGCATTACTGGCACAGTCCGACACCGCCACGCCGCAATTAGCCGTACTCTCCACCTGCAACCGCATGGAAGT
>CAYPYQ010000374.1:0-2246 GCA_964414735.1 uncultured Hydromonas sp. | reverse complement strand
GTAGGAAACTTGTACCAAGCATTTTTCGGCCAAGCCGGCGGCGACGATGTTTTTCGCCACATAGCGACAGGCATAGGCAGCTGAGCGATCGACTTTCGACGGGTCTTTACCTGAGAATGCGCCACCGCCGTGTGGTGCTGCGCCGCCGTAGGTATCGACGATGATTTTACGGCCAGTTAGACCGCAGTCACCTTGCGGGCCACCGATGACGAAACGCCCCGTTGGGTTGACCAAATATTTGATGTCGCCTTTGATGAGGTTCGCAGGGATGATCGGTTTGATGATTTCTTCGATTACGCCTTCGCGCACGGTTTCGAGGCTTACATCAGCGTGGTGTTGAGTAGACAATACCACGGTGTCCACGGCGGCTGGAATGCCGTTTTCATAGCGGATGGTGACTTGTGATTTGGCATCCGGGCGCAACCACGGCAGACGGCCGTCGCGGCGCAAGTCGGCTTGGCGTTCTACCAGTCGGTGCGCGAGGTAAATTGGCAGTGGCATGAGTTCCGGTGTTTCGTTACAGGCGTAGCCAAACATTAAACCTTGGTCACCCGCGCCTTGGTCGAGGTTATCATCGTGTGCCGAGTCCACACCTTGCGCAATATCAGGCGATTGTTTGTCGTAGGCGACCAGTACGGCGCAGCCTTTGAAGTCGATGCCGTAGTCGGTGTCGTCGTAGCCGATATGTTTGAGCGTATTGCGCGCGATGTCGATGTAGTCGATCACGGCGTTGGTTGTGATTTCGCCGGCGAGTACGACCAGACCGGTATTACACAGGGTTTCGGCGGCGACGCGCGCGGTGGGGTCTTGTTCGAGAATGGCGTCGAGAATCGCGTCAGAGATCTGATCGGATACTTTGTCTGGGTGGCCTTCGGAGACGGATTCGGAGGTAAATAAATAGTTGTTGCCCAAATGATTGCTCATGATGTGACTTTCTATCAAAATAGTCGGAAAATTGAGCGAACGCTGGTATAGAGGTGAAAATATCTTTCAGCGACGCTTTAACGGTGCGTTGATTCATGGAAAAAACGCTGTATTGCAGACTTAATTGCCCCGTAAGTTGTCGTTAAACCAGCAATTAAGTTGTAAAACGCTGCTATTATAACGATTTTGGTAATTTGTCGCAAACGACTGTGTGATTCACGTCAATTTGTGCGGCGAATGGCAGGCGTCGTGTGAGTTTATGCTGCGCATGCGTAACAACAAAAAGGTTGTTTGAATGGTTCGATTTTTGTTGCGGTTGATGTCTGGGCTCCCGTTGTCGTGGCTACACGGCTTGGGTGCTTGGGGTGGCCGCATGGTTTATCGCTGGGATCAAAAGTACGCGCGGCGTTTGGCGGAGAATGCATCACAAGCGGGCTACGATACAAAGGATTTTTGGCTGGAGAATGCGGCCGAATCAGGGCGAGGCGGTGCAGAGCTGGCGTATCTGTGGTCGGATGCGGTCAAAGAATTATTGCCGAAAGTCAAAGTGACCGGCTGGGAGCAGGTGGAGCAGTTGCGCGCGCAGGGGCGTGGGATTGTGATGCTGACGCCGCACATGGGGGCGTTTGAATTGTTATCACTGTGGATTGGGCAACGCGTGCCATTTATGGCGATGTACCGCCAGCCCAAATTTGCATCCGCTGAGGCGGTGATGCTCGCGGGGCGTGAGCGTCTGGGCGTGCAGATGGCGACTGCAGATCTAAAAGGTGTGCGAATGCTGCTGCGCCATTTGAAACAGGGACATGTGGTCGGGCTGCTGCCGGATCAAGTGCCGAGTGGTCAAGGCGAATTCGTGCTGGTGGATTGGTTTGGCCGTCCGGCGAAAACGATGACGCTGCCGGTGAAATTATTGCATCAGGCCAAAGCGGGCTTGGTGGTGATGTTTGCCAAACGCGTGGATGCGCCGCATCGGTTTGAGCTGTATTTTGAGGTGGTGGATGTGCCGGATTCGGGGGATGTCGCTGCTGATGTGCGTACGATCAATGCGCACATGGAGCGTTTGATTCGCATGGCGCCGGAGCAGTATTTGTGGAATTACAATCGTTATAAAGGTGCGCCAGAACCTAATGCTGAGGTGCGGCATGAGTGAACAGAATTTAAACGCGCCGAAATACTGGAGCGCGCATATTGCCTCATGGCTGCTCAAAAGTATGGCGAGTTGGCCGGACGGGCTGCGCTATCGGCTGGGTAAAGGCATGGCCTTTTTAGCCACGCGTTTTGCGAAAAGCCGTATGCACATTGCACGTACCAATCTGCGTTTG
>CAYPYQ010000373.1:0-1267 GCA_964414735.1 uncultured Hydromonas sp. | reverse complement strand
CCGCCTGCACCGACGATACCGGCTGCGCGAACGCGCTGTTGTATGGTGTGTGCATCCATTGCTGTCATCCTATCTATCCTTGCCCATGTTTACGGTGCCTTCTTGGGTGGCACGACCGCCAGATCATTCATCTCGCCGATCAGTGAGTCCGCCCACTGCCGCGCGGTTTGTATCAATGCTTTGCCCTGTTTGTCCGCACGCAATTGTTTGACCTGCTCTTTGCCCGTGGCTTTTGGCGACTTCGCAGCCTTAGGTGGCTTTGCAGCTTTAGGTGGCTTCACTACTTGAGCCGGTTTAGCAGCCGACGCTTTTTGACACGCAACTGGTTCGGTGGTGGCCGCTTTCGCCGGACGCCCTCGTTTTTTCACAGGCGGTGGCTTTGATGTTGCCGCCATTGCTACCACAGCGGGTTTTGCCGCTGGGTTCACCATCGCGTCTTTCGCGCTCGGCGCACTCGCCACTGGCTCGGAATTTTTTGGCGTGATGCGTACCGACGAACCACCCGAGATGTGACTGAGCGCCATGTACTCCGTATCCGGATCAGGACGGCCAATCACATGCGTGACCAACACGGTACCAATGCGCTCTGCCGCCGCACGTCCGGCATTCACCGCAGCACGACAGGCGGCCAAATCGCCCTCGACCTCAACCGTAATCAGCCCGGGATTGACCTCATGCACCGCCAGCAGCCGCACGTCAGCGGTTTTGAGCATCGCATCCGCGGCCTCAATTCCGGTGACGTAACCAATGACTTCGACGAATCCCAGCGCATCTATTTTCATTATCTGCTCTGCAAACTATACGGGCTATGCAGCCCTACGCTCATCAACCGCATTTAATCGGACAACGAGACACTTCCAATACCGCTTCGGCAAACGCATCACATGCGGCTTTGCAAGAGGCTTGCGAGCCGGTCAAAAAGGCACCGCTGTAGTTGGTTTCCGACGGTGCTTCGATGAACATCGCCATGCGTACTTCCGCAGCCTTGATCGCAGCATCCACGCCATAAGCGGCTTCCAATGGCGGCGCAATCAGATAAGCCAGCGGATCGCCTTCGTCAATGCCCGCCAGTTGGGACAAATAGCTACCGGTGCGTGATACCAAATGCGCCAAGAACGCCGTATCCTCAGCATCATTGGCCCAGCGGAACGCCGGACCCTCCTCAATCGTGGCGACCATCGCGTCCAAACCGGCACGGGTTTCCGCAGGGTTCGGGCCTGCGAGCATGATGATGACTTCACCGGCAGAGGGCGACGAGCTGTGCGCC